>CAIQEX010000129.1 GCA_903870955.1 uncultured beta proteobacterium | reverse complement strand
TTACGACGGCAGCACTTCGGCTAATGCTGCGACCGTCTCTGGCTCGGTCTTGGGTGGTCTTGGAACTGACACGCTGACTCTGGACCCCAGCGGTGAGACGCTGGCCTACAACACGGCGCACGTCGCTACTGCCAATTCGATTTCAGCCAGTGGCAGTTCCAGCTTTGTTATTGGTACCACCTCTACTTCCAGCGTGGCCACCGACTACAGCTTCACCGGTCCGACCATTGCCCCTGCAACTACTGCCACCATCAGCCCCAAAGCGATTGCCAGTTCCGCCAGCATCGCCGGAACACTGACAAAGGTCTATGACGGCAGCACTTCAGCGACTGCGGCTACTGTCTCTGGTTCGGTCTCGGGTGGTCTTGGAACTGATACGCTCACTCTCGACACCAGCAGTGAGACGCTGACCTACAACACGGCACACGTAGCCACGGCCAACGCGATCGCCGCCACAGGCACTTCGACTTTCAACATCGCCGCCACCTCCACTGCCAGCGTTGCAACCGATTACGATTTCACCGGCCCGACCATTCCTGCAGCCACCTCCAGCATTACCGCCAAAGCGCTCACTCCCACCATCACAAACACGGGGGTGAGCAAGACCTATGACGGCACCACCATCGCACCCGCAGGCTTTGCCCCCACCTACAGCAATGCCGGTCTGATCGGCGGTGACACCGCAGCGGTAATTACCAACACCGGTGCTGCCTACAACAGCCAGAACGTGGTCGGTGCCAGCCAACTAGCCGTGCAAGGCCTGGCGGTCAGCGCCATCAACGGTAGCAACAACAGTGTGGCCACTGACTACGCCCTTGTCGGAAACAGCGCGAGCGTTGCGGCCACCATTGCGCCCAAGGCTTTGACTGTCAGTGGCTTGAGCGTCAGCAGCAAGGTATACGACGGATCCACTAACACCAACATTGTCAACTGGGGCAGTGTGAGCACAGGCGTAGCCAATGAAACGCTGACCCTAAACCATGGGGTGGCCAGCTTTGCCGACGCCAACGCGGCGTTGGGCAAGACCGTTACTGCCAGCGGCTACAACCTGGCAAGCGCGGGTACTGGTGCAAGCGCAGGCATTGCCAGCAACTACGCTCTATCAAACACGTCGACCACAACGGCTGACATCACAAAAGCACTGCTCACCGCAGTTGCCAACAACGACGCCAAGTTTGTGACCACTGCGGATGCCGTGGACTACAACGGCATTAGTTACACCGGATTTGTGAACGCTGAAACTGCCACCGTCATTGCCACGCCACCGAGCATTGCGCGTACCAATGTTGGAGTTGAGTTGGCCAACTCGGGGGCCAATCCAACCTATGTCGGAGTATTGCAACCCAACGGCGGCAACGCCACCAACTATACGTTTTCCTATGTGAATGGCGACTACAGAATTGTTCCCGCCAACCAGTTGCTGGTGAAGATCAGCAATATCAACACCACCTATGGCGGCGCGCCCACCTACGCGGTCACGCAAGCAAAATACCTTGCCAGCGACAACTCAACTATCGTGGACTTGACCGGGAATGTGTCGGTTACAGGAAACCTGGTTACTTTAGTTGACGGTACCGGCGGTTCGGCTCAGTTCACGGTGGCTCCCAGTGCGACAGTGACCAGCAGCTCCGGACAACTGGCAGCCGGGAACTACCAGTTGGGCGCCGCTGGTGCGGGCGGCAACAGTTCCAACTTTAGCAACACGATTACCGTGGTCGGTGCCTACACCGTGGGGCGCAAGGGCGTGACGGCCAATGGCAATGGCATCAGCAAGACTTACGATGGAACCACGGGCATGCAGGGGATAAATTTGGCGTTGAATGGCAAGTTGTCTGGAGACTTTGTAGACGTCAACGGATCTGGCGCATTTAGCCAATCCAATACCGGCGCCAACCTGGGCTACACCGTCAGCGCCATGTCGCTCGGTGGCGCTGACGCAAACGACTACTTTCTTGCAAGTGGCAGTTCCTTCAATGGCAGCGATGGAGTGATTTTGCCTAAGGCAGTTACGTTAACTGCGCCTATAGCGGTCAAGGGCTACGATGGCGCCCTCGCCTACCTCATTAGTGCATCAGAACTTGCTGCACTGAGTAGCCAACTTGGCGTTGGTGGAAACAGTGTCTCTGCCGCTGCAGTGAATTACGTGGACAAGAATGCGGGCCAAGGCAACAAGGTCGTTACTCTGGACGCTGTAACGATCAACGACGGAAATAGCGGTGGCAATTTCAACGTCACCCGCGCGGGTAACAACGCAAGCACGATCAATCAGGCCGCATTGGTAATTGTTGCCAGCAACGACAGCAAACTGCAAGACGGGGTGCCCTTTGTTGGCGGTTCAGGCATTCTGCCCAGTGGCTTTGTCGCGGGCGAGGGGCTTGGTAGTTTGGCAGGTCTTTTGGCGTACTCAGGCGATAGCCAGGGCGCAGTAAGTGCAGGTACCTATTCAATAGTTCCACAAGGACTGACGTCGAATAACTATGCCATCCAGTTCGTACCCGGCACACTAGTTATAAATGGCTCCACTCCCGTTGTTTTAGTTCTCAGGGGCATCAACGGTGGTGGGTCGGGCGGCGACCCCGGGTCGGGCACCGGTGGCAGTGGTGGCCTGACTGAACCAGGTAGTGGTGGCACGACTGGAGGCGGAAGAGGACCCTCCACGGAGGTTACAAACGCAGTGCGCATAAGCATAATTAGAGTTGCAACCACCAGCGAGACGGGCCTGCTACGGGTGTTTGTGCCCTCCGCAACCAAAGCGACTTCTGCTGGATTCACTTTCAAGTTGCCGGACCAAATCATCGATGGCATTCCAGAAAATGCCTCAATTACCGCAACCATGACAGATGGAAGCGCGCTACCGCCATGGTTGAAATTTGACCTGTCTACGCGGACATTTACCGCAACCAGTTTGCCACCCGGCGCACTGCCTATGCGGGTCATCGTCAATATTTCGGGTCGTACTTACGTTGTTGAAATAGTCGAGTCAAGCAATTAAGAAAAGTGGACTATTTAGGTGCCATCAATTCGATAGCTGACAAATTGGCCAACTAGATGGACCGGGGCAGGTAAGACTTCATTTGCTTTTGCCCCACCTAAAACACTGCGGTCGAAAATTCGCGCATGGCTGCTTTCCATCCAACAAAGGCTTGCGCTAGGTATTTCGAATGGTTCTATTCCAGCGCATAGGCAAGGTCGCCCGGTTCAAGCCTTTTTGTCCAACAGCGCCCCCGCCATGTTGTTGCTGGTTTTGAACACCGCCAGATTGGCTAGAAATGCATTTTTGGCCTGAATCTGGTTGACCAAGTCCGTCTCAAGCGACGGGCCTTGCTGAGTCGATGCAACGACCTGAGTCGTCACGCCGCCACCGGCTTGCGGAGTTTGCTGAACCTGACGGCGTCGATAGCCTTCTGTTTGGACATTGGCCACATTGCCCGCGGAAGTGTCCATTTGAACCTGTGCCGCGTTCATGCCGGACAAAGCAATCGAGCTGATGGATGACATGGCGGACTCTCCCAAAAGTGACTCAGAAACAAAAAAGCCTGAAGACAAGCTTCAGGCCCGGGCGTCAAAAGAGGATATTCATCCCCTTTTAAAACACATTTTTTCAGGCGAAGTTGGCTTCTGCAAAACCCCAGTTGACCAATTTGTCGAAGAACGTCTCGACATATTTCTGGCGCAGATTGCGGTAGTCAATGTAGTACGCATGTTCCCACACGTCAACGGTCAGCAGTGCCTTGTCAGCGGTGGTCAGGGGCGTACCAGCGGCGCCGGTATTGACGATGTCCACCGAGCCGTCAGCCTTCTTCACCAGCCAGGTCCAACCGGAACCAAAATTGCCCACGGCGGATTTGACAAAGGCTTCCTTGAATGCGGCATAGCTGCCCCACTTGGCGGTTATGGCATCGGCCAGCGCACCAGACGGCTCGCCACCACCAGCGGGTTTCATGCCATTCCAGAAAAAGGTGTGGTTCCAGATTTGGGCCGCGTTGTTGTAGATACCGCCGCTGGCCTTCTTGATGATTTCTTCCAGGCTCAGGGCTTCAAATTCGGTGCCCTTTTGCAGGTTGTTCAGGTTAACCACATAGGCATTGTGGTGCTTGCCATGGTGGAACTCCAAAGTCTCTTTGGAGTAGGCAGGCGCCAGTGCGTCAATGGCGTAAGGCAGTGCGGGCAGGGTATGTTCCATAGATTCCTCGTAGGTTGGTTTTTAACAGTGCTGCATTGTAGGAACTAATTGCGACGTGCGTTTTGCACCTCTAAATCAACCGTTCCGTCAGCCAGGGTTGCCTGCAGATTTTGCCCAATATGCACTTGGCGCACGCCCGTAATGGGGGTTCCATTCTCTTGCGTCAGCCAGGCGTAGCCGCGCAGCAGGACACGTGCCGGGTCAAGTGCCTGCAGGCGTATGTCAGCACGTGCGCAGAGTTCCTGGCGACGCTGCAAAGTCTGCTGCGCAGCACGTGGCAGGTTCTGCTGCATGAGCGCCAATGTGTTTTGCCGGCGCTGCACATCGTTGCGCAGTGCATGGGCCATGCTTTGCTGCAAGGAGTCCAACCGGGCGCGCTGCTTGGTCATGGCGCCCGAAGGCCGCCCAATGCGCGCAGCAACGTGGTCCACATGCTGCGCCTCACGTTCCAGAATGTGCGTCAGTGACTTGTGCAGGCGCGCCTGATAGTCGTCCTGCGCCCGCAAATACGAATCGGTGCTGGGACTCACCAGTTCAGCGGCTGCGGTGGGTGTCGGTGCACGCAGATCAGCCACAAAATCGGCAATGGTGAAGTCGGTTTCATGACCAACACCGCTGATGATCGGCACCGGGCTCGCGGCAATGGTATGGGCGAGTTGTTCGTCGTTAAAGCCCCAAAGGTCCTCCATGGCGCCACCGCCGCGCACCAGCAGAATGACGTCGATAGGCTGCGCCTCGCCACCTCTGGGCACCTTGCCTTGTGCCATGTCGAAAAGAGCTTCCAGCGCCATTACGAGCTCACGCGGTGCCCCTTCGCCCTGAACCGAGGCCGGCGCAATCACGACCGGTATATGCGGAACCCGGCGTTGCAAAGCACTGACCACGTCATGCAGAGCCGCCGCTCCCAATGAGGTCACGACACCAATTGCGCGCGGCATCTCCGGCAGTTGCCGCTTGCGAGCCGGATCAAACAATCCTTGCGCTTCCAACTTGGCTTTGAGTTTCAGGAACTGTTCAAAAAGGCTGCCCTGCCCTGCGCGACTCAGACTTTCTACGATCAATTGCAACTCGCCGCGTGGCTCATAGACACCCAGGCGGCCCCGCACTTCAACCTTGTCACCATCCCGTGGCGCAAAGTCCAACAAACTGGCGGCGCGGCGGAACATCGCGCAGCGCAACTGCCCGCTGGCGTCTTTGAGTGAAAAGTAGCAATGGCCACTCGCTGCCCGGGAAAAACCTGTGATTTCCCCCGCAACCGCAACCGGATTAAAACGCGACTCCAACGCATCTGCGATCGCGCGGCACAGGGCGCCAACCGGCCAGACACGGGGCTGTGCAGACGGTATCCCGTTGTCAAACATGGCGGCTCGCCTGCGGGCTTACATTTGGAAGCATTTCTGGGTTATTCATCGAAAGGAACAAATAAAGCATTCGCGACCACCCCTTGGAAAGCCTTGTGTTTCGGTCTAAGTGGCTTGATTTCATTGGGTTTTTTTCTGCTGCAATTGTCATCAAAGTGTCAAAACACTGTACTGGCGTGGTTTGCGGGTCGCGTCACCCGGACTTTTACACAAAGTTATCCACAAAAACTGTGGGGCAAACCGCGTGATGTCTAGGCCATAATCCACACGCACTACATTTGCTCGGAGGGGACTCTTGCTTTCCATCATACAAGCCGCCGGATGGCCAATCTGGCCACTTATCGCCTGCTCGATTCTTGCCCTCGCCATCGTTATTGAACGCTTCATAAGCCTTCAGACAAAAAAGGTCGTACCACCGCGTTTGCTCGAAGAAGTGATCAACGTCACACGCAAGGGCATTCCCACCAGCGACGTTATTCTCCAGTTGGAAAAGAACTCTGCGCTGGGAAAAGTACTGGCCAGCGGCCTGCAGGCCGTCAATAACGAGCCCCATTTAAGCGAGGAAGATTTGCGCGCCAGCATGGAAAGTGTGGGTCGCAAGGTGGCTCACCGCCTCGAACATTACCTAAGCGCTTTGGGCACCATCGCCTCGGCTGCGCCACTCATGGGGCTGTTCGGCACTGTGGTCGGCATGATTGAAATTTTTGGCTCCCAGGCTCCAGGCGGTTCGACCGTTGGCAACCCGGCGCAGTTGGCGCATGGCATTTCGATTGCGCTGTACAACACGGCTTTTGGTTTGATAGTGGCCATCCCATCCTTGATCTTCTGGCGCTATTTCCGGGGTCGGGTAGACGAATATCTTCTGGAACTTGAGTTGGCTGCGGACCGCATGGCGCGCCACATCAAGTCGCTGCGTAAATAGTGACGCTAGTGACGCGCAACAATACCCGAGCGGCTGCCATGAACTTTAGACGCAGAACCAACGAGGAACCGGAAATCAACCTGATTCCGTTCATTGACGTGTTGCTGGTCGTGCTCATTTTTTTGATGTTGTCCACGACCTACAGCAAGTTCACTGAAATGCAGATTACGCTGCCCACAGCGGACACCGACGCACAGCGCGACTACCCCAAGGAATTGATCGTCGCGGTGGGCTCTGATGGCAACTTCAGCGTCAACCGCACGCCATTGGTCGGGCGCAGCCTGGAAGCCGTGGCCGCAGCACTTGCCGAAGCCGGAAAAGGTGCCAAGGAAACCGTGGTCATCATCAGCGCTGACGCCAATGCCAGGCACCAGTCGGTGGTGACTGTCATGGAGGCGGCGCGGCGCGTCGGCCTGAACCAGATTACCTTTGCCACCCAATCTTCGTCGCAGGCGGGTGTCAAATAGGGGCATGGCCCACCATTCAGCAGGTTTGAAAAACACCCTCAGCCAGTGGCTGTTGCGTGCCTGGAAACAGCGGGGGCCGCTGGCGGTATTGCTGCTTCCGATCACACTCATTTACGCTGCCCTTTTGACTTTGCGGCGCTGGTTTTACCGCGCTGGGATCTTCAAATCGAGGGGTGTCGATTGCGCCGTCATTGTGGTGGGCAACATCATTGCTGGTGGCGCCGGCAAAACACCCACGACCATCGGCATCGTGCGGCATTTGCTTCAACGTGGGATGCGGGTCGGGGTGGTTTCACGCGGTTATGGCCGCAGCAGTCAGGAGGTACTCTGCGTATCTCCGGACGATGACGCCGATGTGGCAGGTGATGAACCCCTGCTGATGGCCCGTTCCACAAGTGTTCCTGTTTTCGTGGGATCCAGTCGTTATTTGGCAGCGGAGGCATTGCTGCGGGCCCATCCCGATACACAGGTGATTCTTTGCGACGACGGGCTCCAACACCTGGCATTGCAGCGTGACATCGAGGTGTGCGTGTTTGACGACCGGGGGCTAGGTAACGGCTGGCTCATGCCCAGTGGCCCGTTGCGTGAAGCCTGGCCGCGCCGCTCGGTGCTGGACAACGTGGGACAGCGCAATGACCGTGTTCTGGTCTTGCATACCGGTGCAAAACCTGCATTTGCAGGATTTCGGGCTCAACGCTCTTTGGCTACCTTGGCTCTGGCGCAGGATGGGTCGCGTGTGCACCTTCACGAATTGACCCCCCCCCTACTGGCACTTGCTGGAATCGCCAAACCAGAAGAATTTTTTGACTCTTTGCGCGCCCTCGGCCTGACATTGGAAAAAACGCTCGCACTAAGTGATCACTTTGACTTTGCCCAATTGGACACGCGGGAGTTGAAGGGTTATCAGGTTTTATGCACCGAAAAGGACGCAGTCAAGCTCTGGAAGTATGGGCCACAGGCGTTGGCAGTACCCCTTATCCAGGCTCTGGAGCCGGCTTTTTTGGTTGCTCTGGACGCCATGCTGGATCAAGTGCTTGCGTCAAAGTTATCATCCGCACATGGACACCAAACTGCTTGAACTGATCGTCTGCCCCGTCACCAAAGGGCCGCTTGAATTTGACCGTGAGAAGCAGGAGTTGATCTCCCGTTCCGCTCGCCTGGCCTACCCGGTGCGCGACGGCATACCGGTCTTGCTGGAAAACGAAGCGCGTACCCTGACCGACACCGAACTAGGTCTGTAGGTGCGGTGACCATGGCGTTTACCGTTCTGATTCCGGCACGGCTAGCCTCTACGCGCTTGCCCAACAAACCTCTGGCCGACATTGCGGGCATACCGATGGTGGTACGCGTGGCGCAACGCGTGGCCCAGGGACTGACCCAGCCTGCGCGCATCGTCGTGGCAGCCGACGACCCAAGCATCGCACGGGCCTGCGAACGCTTTGGCATCGAGGCAGTGCTGACCCGTGTGGACCATGCTTCCGGTAGCGACCGCCTGGCCGAGGCTTGCGACCTTCTGGGCTTGCACGATGAAGACATTGTGGTCAACGTCCAGGGCGACGAGCCACTGATCGATCCTGCTTTGGTACAAGCGGTCGCCGATTTGCTGGTTGACCAACCGCTGGCCAGCATGGGCACAGCGGCACATTCCATCGATAACGTCGAAGACTTCAAGAATCCGAATGTCGTCAAGGTCGTGCTGAATGCGGCTGGCATGGCGCTGTATTTCAGCCGTGCGCCGATTGCCTGGTGGCGCGACGGTTTCGCGAACGGTATTGCCGCACTCGGCGAGCCGGCCCCTTTGCGTCATATTGGTATTTACGCCTACCGCGCAGGCTTTTTGCGCCGTTTTCCAACGTTGTCGCAGGCGCCTATTGAAATCACCGAGGCACTGGAGCAACTGCGGGCGTTGTGGCACGGCTACCAAATCGCCGTGCACACCAGTGCCACAGCCCCGGGAGCCGGGGTCGACACACCGGAAGATCTGGAGCGGGTCCGTAAAATCTTCCTGGAAGCAGGAGCCGGCTCTTGAATCTGTAAGCTAGTCAATAGCCGCGACATGCTATTCTCAGACGAGCATTACATCTCGTTAAGCATCGGTATCAAGCTGGTGCAATACAAACAGTTCACGCAATAAAGAGGGGTTCCATGAGACTGATTCTGTTGGGCGCACCCGGCGCTGGTAAGGGCACTCAAGCCACGTTCATTTGCCAAAAATATGGCATTCCACAAATTTCCACAGGCGATATGCTGCGCGCAGCCGTCAAGGCCGGCACCCCACTGGGTCTCGAAGCCAAGGCCGTCATGGCATCTGGTGGCCTGGTTAGCGATGAGCTGATCATCAATCTGGTGAAAGAACGCCTGACGCAGCCCGATTGCGCCAATGGCTTCTTGTTCGATGGCTTCCCGCGCACGATTCCACAAGCCGACGCCATGAAGGCGGCCGGTGTACAGCTTGATTACGTGCTGGAAATTGATGTGCCCTTTGATGCCATCGTCGAGCGCATGAGCGGACGCCGTTCACATGCTCCATCCGGCCGCACCTACCACGTCAAGTTCAACCCACCCAAGGTGGAAGGTGTCGATGACATCACTGGCGAGCCACTGATTCAACGTGAAGACGACAAGGAAGAGACTGTCAAGAAGCGTCTGGATGTGTACAGTGCGCAGACCCGTCCTTTGGTGCAGTATTACTCCGACTGGGCGGCCAAAGATGCTGCATCGGCACCAAAATACCGCGCTATCAGTGGCACCGGTGATGTGGATGCGATCACCACACGCGCATTCGAGGCTCTGTCCAAGTAAGCCTTCTTGCTCTAGTAAAAAGGCCGCTCCCTGCGGCCTTTTTTTATGCCGCCTTTGCCGCTCCCGCCACTTAAGACTGCGACGCGATTTCCAGCATCAAGCCGATCCGCGCCTTGACACCCGATAGCCCGGCAGAGGCAAAAGCTCCAGAACGATCGGTGGCCGAACCGCCGACCACCTGTCCATAAGCACAACGACTCACGCGTACAACACGTATCCCCTGCTCCTGTGCTTCCAGCAAAGCCGACTCCATGATCTTGTGAATAGTGCCGTTGCCGGTGCCGGCAACGACGATTCCGCGAAGTGGCGCAGCATCTGCGTCAGTCTCCAACATAGCCCGCACCACAGCCCCCGTGGCACCCGCATGGCTGATGAGCAACTCCACACGCGGCCAGGCATCGGAAGGCAACACAGGGCTGCCGATAGGAGACCCAGAAGCAGTCAAAGTTGGCCAATCGCCAAGCAGACGCACCCTACCCTCTTCAACCAATCCGACCGGACCGGCCTCACCGGAATCAAAGGCATCCGTTCGATAGGGATGCACCTTTTGAACATGCGCGGCGGTGTGGATTTTTCCAGCGCATACCACCAACACGCCATGCGCCTCCTTGCAAAGCGCTACGGCAGCGGCGTCGGCCATATTGCCTGGGCCATCGGGCGTGAGTGAGCTAGCCGGTCGCATGGCACAAGTCAGCACGACGGGCTTGCGTTTCAGCAGTTCAACCGGCAATGTGCAAGACAAAAAATAAGCCGTTTCCTCAAGCGTGTCGGTGCCATGGGTAACCACCACACCGGACACATCGTCTATGGCCAAATAGTGCGATACCCGGTCCCACAGGGAGCGCCAATCGGTGTGCTCCAGGTCTTTGCTATCAATTTGGCAGACCTGCTCGGAGAGCACTTCGCGGCCTCCCAGCAAGGGGACCAAGCCAGGCACAGAGGCCAGCAAGGCCTGCACGCCAACCTGTGCAGCCTTGTATCCCACATTGTCTCCCGCGCTGGCTGCGGTACCCGCGATGGTTCCCCCCATCCCCAGAAAAACGAGTTTTTCAGTCATTTTGTCGCCCCCCTCTTGTCAAAAATTTAAAACTGATTAAAAATACAGGTACTGGATAGGAAAACAGTGTGTATAGACCCACAGTCCAGTCAACCCAACGCGAAGGAGTCAGAATGCTCGAAAGCCCCAAACTCACTGCCAGACAACAGCAGATTCTTGACCTTATCCAAAGCGCCATCGCTCGCACGGGCGCCCCCCCCACGCGTGCAGAAATCGC
>CAIQEX010000128.1 GCA_903870955.1 uncultured beta proteobacterium | reverse complement strand
CCATCCCGAACAGGACAGTGAAACGCGTCAGCGCCGATGATAGTGCGGGTTCCCGTGTGAAAGTAGGTCATCGTCAGGCTATTTACAGCCAAAAAAGCCCCGTCATTCGACGGGGCTTTTTTTTGGCCAATTCAAGTAAGATCGCCGGACGCAGATGCGGCAACAAAGCCCATGCCAAAAATATACGGAAATAAAAATACCGCATGGCGCCTCCAGTTGAAACAAAAGAAGCAAGCCCGACGTACACGCAAAAAAAGCGAGACTCGTCCGATCTGGAATTGCTGCTTGACTTCAACCGAACGGTAATTGTTTACGCTGCATGCTATGCAGTCCTGAGT
Source organism: uncultured beta proteobacterium (assembly GCA_903870955.1). GTDB lineage: Bacteria > Pseudomonadota > Gammaproteobacteria > Burkholderiales > Burkholderiaceae_C > Allorhodoferax. Next base: position 6,186 of record CAIQEX010000128.1, on the reverse strand, counting down.
TGGGCCATCGACTTCAAGCCAGGCGTCATTTCCATGTTGTCGCATATCGCGATCATGCTGGCCAATCTGCTGAGCATCAAATACTGGCGAAACTACGCCTTATCTGCAAACGTCTACCTGGTAACCAACTGCATTGTGGCTGTGTTGGGATGTAGCTACTTTTCAGGCGGCATTCTTTCCCCCGTGGCGCCCTGGTTTGCAACAGGTCCCATCACTGCCGTCCTGATATTGGGCATGAGTACCAATGCGATGCTTCTTGTAGCTCTAAATTTCCTGTGTGTGTTTGGTTTGGCGGCCGCAAACATGTTGGGGATCGCACTGCCAGTGCGCTACGACACGCAATACACAGGCTTGTTCTTTGCACTCAGTCAAATAGGATTAGTAGCAGCCGTCCTGGTGCACACCCGCATGTTTCATCGCGCGGAGTCCAGGGCGTTGCAGGCCTCAGAAATAAGTAACCAAGAACTACGTAACGCCAAGCTACGGGCAGAAGCCGCTACGGTAGCCAAGTCGCGTTTTCTGGCTTCGGCCAGTCACGACCTGCGTCAGCCGGCACATGCATTGGGTATGTTTGTAGCCCGCTTGGGCAGCATGCCAAAAGACGCGCAAAGCAGCGAACTCGTTCGTGGCGTAGAAAGCTCAGTCCGGGAGTTGCAAGAAATGCTCGATGTATTCTTTGACTACTCACGTCTGGATACACCTACTCTGGAGCCCAGGCTAGGACCGGTTGAGGTGAACGCGATTTTCAATCAATTGCGTAAGCTGTTTGCCGGCGTGGCAGTAGAAAAAGGGTTGCGGCTGGCAATTCGGCCGACAACGTTATGGATTGAAAGTGATCCCATACTGTTGCAGCGCATATTGCTAAACCTTCTCAGCAATGCCATCCGATACACCCAAACTGGAACCGTGCTGTTAAGTTGCCGGTCATCACAAGGTGGAAGTCAGGCGCGCATCGAAGTTTCGGACAGCGGCATTGGCATCGCACAGCATCTGCACGAGCGAATCTTTGAAGAGTTTTTCCAGGTAGCTAACCAGCAACGCAGCCGCGACCAGGGACTGGGGTTGGGTCTCGCGATGGTGGAGCGCTCCTGCCGACTGGTGAAGCACACACTTGCGTTACGTTCCAACTTGGGCTGCGGGTCCCGTTTCACACTGTACGCACCGCAAGCCGTCCAGCGCCTCACCATACCCGAAAGGGACGACGAGAAAATGGATGTCAGCCACGACCTGACCACGCTGCGGGTGTTGGTGATTGAGGATGACGCACTGTCCAACGCGGCACTTAAGGCATTGCTGGAGTCCTGGGGTTGTCAGGTGAGCGCCTTCTTTGAAGCACATCTTGCCTATTTACATGTGGAATCGGGAGAGATACCGGATTTTGTGATCAGCGACTACCGCATGTCAGGCGATACCAACGGAATCACCGCCATACAAACGTTGCGTAGGCTGTGCGGACGCTCCGTGCCGGCCTGCTTGATCAGCGGGGACACCGAGATTGATCTGAAAAATCAAGCTGCAGACATTGGACTTGTCCTGCTCAAAAAACCAGTGCAGCCGGGCAAGCTCCGGAACCTGATCCGGCGCGAAGTGGAAAATCGCCGCTAGGCCAATGATCGGTGGGGTAAACGAGCCCTACCGAAACAAAATAAATAGCGGATGTGAAAGTTGCAATGCAGCGGGAAGATGGCCCTTCATCCGCACACGCGTTGATTCACAAATAAATTTCCGCACAGGTCTGTAAGTTCCTGCGCATTGAGCCGACTGACGAAAGCAAGGAGGGACAAAACGCTCTAACAGCATGAGTCCTGAATGCATTTCAACCACCCATACGCTCTATAGACAAAGGATACATATCATGACTAACAAACTCAAATCTGCTCTCGCCATCGCCAGTGCCGCGGCCGCCCTATTCGCCGTGAGCGCACCGATCACAGTTGCGCACGCCGACGACATGTCGGTGCATTGCGCTGGCATCAACAGCTGCAAAGGCACCTCAGATTGCAAGACAGCCAAGAATGAATGCAAAGGTTTGAACAGTTGCAAGGGCATGGGCTGGAACGCGAAAGCGTCTGCCAAAGAGTGCAATGCTGCTGGCGGCAGTGTCGTCAAATAAACCCCCGTCAATTGCGAAAAGGCCCGTATCGGTTGCGGGCCATCAACTGAGAAAACGGAAAAAGAAATGACGTCCATTGGAACCATCAACGGCTTTGGCTTGGGACTGCGCACTGAACATTACGCAGCATTTGAAGCGGAATCGCAGAAGCGTTTGGAATGGCTGGAAATCATTTCCGAAAACTACATGGTCCCAGGTGGCGCGCCGCTATGGCATCTGGACCGCATACGCCGCGACTTTTCCATGGTTATGCATGGCGTGTCTCTAAACATCGGCGGCACTGCGCCACTGAAAATGGACTATCTGCGTGACCTTAAAGCGCTGGCACAACGTGTGCAACCAGGCTGGATTTCGGACCATTTGTGCTGGACAGGCACCAATGGCGTGAACATGCACGACCTGCTGCCACTGCCCTATACGCCGGAAGCATTGCGCCACGTATGCGAACGCATACAACGCGTGCAAGACTTCTTGGGACGGCGCCTGGTGATCGAAAATCCCTCCACTTATGTCGCCTTTGCGGCCAACCAATTACCCGAGTGGGAGTTTGTCGCAGAGATGCTGCAACGCGCTGACTGCGAACTTCTGGTCGACGTCAACAACGTCTACGTAAGCAGCATAAACCATGGATTTGACGCCAAGAAATACATCAACGCGATTCCGGCTGAACGCGTGCGCCAGATCCATTTGGCAGGACACCAAACCCACGATGAATACTTAATAGACACGCACGACCACCCGGTTTGTGAGGAAGTCTGGCAACTCTACGCGCATACATTGAAGCACTGCGGTAGCGTGCCCACCATGATCGAGCGCGATGACAACATTCCACCGTTGGAAGAACTTCTCGATGAACTGGATCATGCGCGTCAGGTGCATGACAAATCACTCGCCGACACATTGCCAATTGCAGCAGAAGAGTGCACAGCATGATGCCATCGGAATCCTTGCAATCGATGCAAAGCCAGTTTCAGAACGCCCTGCTGCTAGATAAGCCGCTGGGTAATGATCTGCTCAGCGCCCGAGGTGTAGAGCAATTTGGTGTCTATCGCATCGCCTATCGTGCCCGGTTGCGCGCAGCCCTGCGAGACAACTTTGAAGTGTTGCCCTTGGTCATGGGTGACGATGCGTTCGACGCACTCGCCAACGCCTACATCGATGCCCATCCGTCACAGCACTATTCACTGCGATGGTTTGGCCATTCACTGTGCGACTTCATGATCAGCCATGACGAGCTGGTGGATCACCCAGCGCTAGTGGACTTGGCGCAGTTGCAGTGGGCATTGCGTCACGCATTTGACGCTGAGTCTGCCGAGTTGTTGACAACCGCTGACCTGGCCGCAGTGCCATCAGAACAATGGGCGGCATTGCGGTTTACATTGCACCCCTCCGTGCAACTACTTGACTTGCAATGGGCCGTCGGCCCGATATGGCACGCATTGAAATCCGGACCCACTGCAATGGGCCCGCCCGAGCCACTGGACCACGCCCTGATGGTCTGGCGCCTGGGCATGAACACACAGTGGAAGTCGCTCAGCAATACGGAGGCGGAGTTTGTAAAAGCGCTGCAAGCCCACGGAACTTTCGGTCAGGTGTGTGAGTCACTTGTCGAACGTGTAGGGGAAGAGAACGCCCCTGCAACGGCCGTAGATATCCTCAGCGAATTGTTGGCAAGTGGAGTCATCTGCGCACTGCCAAATCCAAACAACCAGACCCAAGCAAATTTCCAAATATATAACGCAGGAACCAGTTTATGAACCGCATACTTGCCAGCACGCTGCCATTGCTGAAGACTGCAAAGACTCTTCTCGAACAGTTGCAGGCACCCGCCACATTGGCAGCCCGCGTATTCGTGGGCAGCGCATTTTTCCGCTCAGGCCTGACCAAGATTTCGGATTGGGACACTACCCTGGCGCTGTTTGCCGACGAATACCATGTGCCCCTTTTGCCCACCCATGTCGCGGCAGTGGCAGGAACTTTTGGTGAGCTCTTCTTTCCCGTGCTGTTGATCGCGGGCTTGTTCGGGCGCTTCTCGGCACTGAGCCTTTCGGTTATCAATATCGTGGCGGTGCTGAGCCTGTCCGAGATTGCGCCGGCTGCCCTGCAACAGCACCAGTTCTGGGGCACGCTGTTGATGGCGATCATCCTGTGGGGCCCAGGCAAGTGGTCCATTGACGCGTGGTGGTGGCCCAAGTTTTCAAAGTAGGCTGTGAGGCGCAAGACAGAGGACACGAAAATAGGGCGCAACAGTTGATCGGTCGATTTAACGGAACGCGAACTTGAAAACACTCCCCATCCGCTTGACCCCTGGTCAGGACTTGCGCTCAGCGTTGCAGGATGCCGTGCAAAGTCAGAACTGCCGTGCCGCATTTGTGTTGTCGGGCATCGGTAGCCTGTCCACCGCGGGTCTTCGCTTTGCGGGAGCGGACAAACCGGAGCGCCTGACGGGTGACATGGAAATTCTCAGCCTGTCTGGTACGGTGGCCTTTGATGGTGCCAAGAGCAGTTCGCACTTGCACATGGCCTTGAGCACCGCCACCGGCCAGGTTTTGGGCGGGCACGTGGCGGCGGGTTGCATTGTGCGCACCACTGCCGAAGTGTTGTTGGCTTTGTTGCCTGAATGGCAGTTTGCACGCGAGCCGGATGTGGCGACCGGGTTTGACGAGTTGGTCATCCGGCCGCGGGATTGAAACTGTTCCTCAATACAAGCCCGGCGTGCCTCCACCATCCACGGCAATGGCCGTGCCCTGAATATGCCGCGCACTCTCTGAGCACAGGAAAATCGCCAGCGCTGCCACGTCTTCGGGTTGTCCCAGGCGACTGAGCCCTTCGCGTTCAACTTGTACCTGACGCTCTGTCTCCATCGTGGTGCCGTTGGCTGCAGCCCGCTGCTGAAATAACTGGGCCACGCGCCCTGTCTCGGTAAGCCCCGGGAGAATGGCATTCACATTCACCCCATCCCGTTTGCCCAGGCCGGACAGACCTTTGGTGAAGTTGTGCATGGCGGCGTTGACCGAGCCACCAATCAGGAAACCAGCATCCGGCGTGCGCGCCGCACCGCCAATGATGTTGACCACACGGCCCTGTGCATTTTTGAGCAGAGGCCAGAACAACCGACACAGGTTGACGCAGCCAAAGAACTTCAACGCAAAACCATCCTGCCAAGCCGCATCCGGAAGATCCAGAAAGGCCCCCGCCTTGGTGGCACCCGCAGAATTAACGAGCACATCGCAGCGACCCTGTTTTTCTGAAACCCGATCAAAGACCCTCTGGCACCCCGCCTCGGTACGCAGATCCGTCGCTACCACGTCTGGCCGCAGTGCACCGGTGCTGGCTATGGCATCGGCCGCCGCTTGCAAGTTCTCCATGCTTGAAGCGGCCAATACCGTTTGCGCACCGCGCGCCGCAAAGGCCTTGGCTATGCCCAGACCAATGCCGCGACTGGCGCCACTGATGACGATGATTTTTCCGGCAAATTCTTGTGACATGAGAGCTTTCGGTTGATGTTCCATCGCGCACGCTATTCGCATCAATGACGGGAATAGCGAGGATAAGGGCGCATTCTGGATCGGGTGCTGCATTGTCGTGCGAGTAATAGCGTCGTGAATTTTCCAACAGATCCATGCCATCTTCAATAATTGCTGAACTGCAGTAATTCAGCTAAACTGCATTAATGCAAGCCACACTCACCATCAATAGCCGCGGCGTGGTCACGTTGCCGGCCAAGTTACGTCAGGCCATGGGGCTCAAAGCCGACGATCAATTGATCGCCGAAACCACGCCAGAGGGCCTGCTGTTACGCCCGGCGGTCACCCTGCCGCTGGAGTTGTACACGGCCGAACGCATGGAAGAGTTTGACGCGGCTGAGGCGGAACTTGCAGTTGTACTGTCAACGCGCAAGGTTCCGCGCTAAGTTGGCAACGCTGCATGCGTATCTTTCTGGACGCCAACGTCCTGTTTTCTGCCTCCAGATCAGCAGGCGCCATTCGCCAACTGGTGTATGGGCTGCATGCGGCAGGTCATACCCTGGTGGCCGATGAATACGTGGCTACGGAGGCCCGTCGCAATATTGT
>CAIQEX010000127.1 GCA_903870955.1 uncultured beta proteobacterium | reverse complement strand
TGCAAACATACCCAAACCAGCGTTACCAAGGCCCAGCCTACACCGGGTCCGGCTGACAAGGGCTTCAAGGGCGCTTCTGCGCCGACCGTCTTGCGCAAGCGACTTTTGCCCAGGCGCGCATACAAGGAAAGCCCAAATGTCGCCAGGATGAGGCCGCCCACACCAGTGGCCAGATACCGGTGCAGCATTTCAATCCAGGCCTTCTGGTGTGTCACCGGGCCTGAGGGCATCTGTTCCTGCTGGGCCTGTATGGGTTCTGCCGCGCCCAAGGGGCTGGTGTGACCGTAGCAACCGGGCCAATCCGGACAACCCAGGCCCGAATCGGTAAGCCGCGTGAAGGAGCCCACCACAATCAGATCCAGGGTCAAAAACAAGGTGAGCGCGGTCAGCGCCAGCCGCCTTGCCGCCATACTTTGATTTTGGCTTTGGCGTTGCCGCAAGCCAACCCAAAAAAGCGGCATACAAGCGATCAGCGTACCCAGTCCCAGGATGGACAGCAGAGGCGACAAATCGTAAGACGGAGTTACGGGCATGCGCTATCGATCCACATGGTCCCAGGATTCAGACGCGCGCAGCACGCGATCCAAATCACTCTTGGCCTTTGCTGCACTGCGAATATTCAACTCGGGTGGAAATCTCATCATCCAGTGACCCAGCGGATCAACCAGATATAAATGATCACGCAATTCGCGTCCCGGTCGTCCGAAGAGCCACTTTTGCAAGCCGGCTGCAGGTACGCGAATCACCGTGGCGCGCGAGACCGCTTGGTTGATTTCGGCAGGCACTTGCGCTTCATCGTCAACCAGCCAGACCCACTTCACCCGATCCTTTTCTTTACCCAGACTTTCGCGCAATTGGCGCTGCAAGAAGAGGTGATCCTGGCACGCGGTATCGCAAGCACCCGAGGCAACACTGATAAGCAACCAGCGTCCCTTCAACGATTGCAGGTTTTGACTGTTACCGAGCAGGTCCTTTCCTGCCAGGTCTGGAAGTTCCCGCTGGGGTTCAATCAATTCGCCATAACTATGACGCGAAGTCGGTCGCAAGACGTAGAAGGTCAAATAGGAGGCAACCACGGGCGCTGCGCAAATCAGCCAGACAACAATCATCCAGAAGCGACCCTTACGCCGCCTCTGCACATCCACAGCCGTGGAGTCAGGCTCTGCGGCATCCATGGAATACACCGCCATATTGAGCGGATGCTCCCAGGCAGGTGCCGACTCGTTGGCAGAAGTCTGCGCGTTAGGTTTGCTGTTTTCGTTTGACAATTTGGAACCAGAAGTAATAAGCGGCCACCAGTGCACTCAACGAGAACCACTGGAATGCATAGCCTTTGTGCATGTTGACGCCATCATCGGGCCGGGACCATTCCCTCAGCATGCCCTCGGATGCCGGGCCAGTCTGTCGGATGGTGACACTGGCGACCTGCGCACCCAACAGCGTTCGGTATTCAGCCAGTTGCGGATTTTGCCTGATGTGCCCCTGCTCGGTACCGCCTAGGGATATGCGTTGGCTGGGCCAATGGCTCACCAAGCCTTCGACAGTCACCTCACCCGTTGGCGTCTCGATGGGATGCAATTGCGTGCGGTCCTGAAAATTTCTGGCTATCCAACCGCGCTGCACCAACACAACACCCGTTTGGTCAGCGAGTTTGAGCGGCGTGAGAACCACCAGTCCCGCGCGGTCAGCCATGGGTATGTTGTCCCAATAAATAGTTTGATCGACAAGCCACTGTCCGCGAAGTTGCACCCGCCGGTGCATGTCGCCAACTTCCGGAAGACGTGCCTGGAAATCGCTGTTGTGCAAGGGTTCAAGCGCAGACGCCGCTTCCACCGCTTGGCGCAAACTGATTTTGTAGTCGGCGCGCGCCATTTGCCAAATGCCCAGCGCGATCCCCAAAAGTACCAGCGATGCACATCCAACACTGACCAGCAGAAAACGATTAATCCGCATCAAGCGATAATCTTTCCATGAAATATATCTTCGTCATTGCATTTATCGCCATTTTGGGCAGCCTCGCCGCGGCACTGGTCTACATGATGAAGGGCGAAGGAGTAGATGAGTCGTTACGAACCAAACGCATGGCGCGTTCGCTAGCCCTGCGGGTTGCCTTTTCGGTTCTGCTCTTCCTCGGGATTCTGCTGGCGTGGAGTCTGGGCTTTATCCAGCCAACCGGACGTCCTTGAGGCGATCTTACTGTTTCAAACAAAAGTGCCTGAAGTCGGCATAACCCACTTCAGGCACCAGATGACAATCAGCCTTAGAGCCAGTAGACAACCACGTAGAGTCCTAGCCAGACCACATCGACAAAGTGCCAGTACCAAGCCGCACCTTCAAAACCAAAATGCCTATCTGAATCAAAGTGGCCTTTACGCAGGCGCAAGGTGATGAATAGCAGCATCAACATACCCACGAAGACGTGAAAACCGTGAAAGCCGGTGAGCATATAGAAGGTTGATCCATACACGCCAGAAGACAACTTGAGGTTCAACTCATGGTAGGCGTGGCCGTATTCATAACCTTGAACACACAGGAAAGTCAGTCCCAGCAGCACGGTGACCCACATGAAGCTGATGGTCTTGCTGCGATTGCCGGCAATCAGCGCGTGGTGTGCAATGGTCAACGTGACACCAGAGCTCAACAGCAAGGCTGTATTGATGGTGGGCAACCAGAACGGGGTCATCGTCTTGAAGGGCTCGATGATATTTGCGGGCGACGCAGTAATGCCGGTTCCTTCATTGGGCCACAGGGACCCAAAGCCGGGCCAGAGCAACGCGTTTTCCGGATCGGCCAGATTGGGCACCGAGTGTGCGCGCAACCACCACAGCGCACCGAAGAAGGCCGAGAAGAACATGACTTCAGAGAAGATGAACCAACCCATGCTCCAGCGGAAAGACATGTCAACGCGCTTGCCGTAACTACCGCCTTCGCTTTCGCCTACGGAGTCCCTGAACCACTGAAAGAGAACCACGAGGAACCAGGCCATGCCAAACATCAGGCAGTACTTGCCCCACAGGGAGTCATTGATCCATTGACCCGCTCCGAGCACCACAAAGAAAAGACCCAGTGCTGCCATGGCCGGATGGCGGGATGGCTCCGGAACGAAATAGTGTGGCGCTGCGCCTTGATTTGTATTGCTCATTGTTAATCCACCTGTATCACTCATTACTTATGCCATCCAACTTCGTCACCAGCTTAGCCAGCAACGACCCAATTCACGAGACCCACCAGAACCAGCACAAAAATCAACGCT
>CAIQEX010000126.1 GCA_903870955.1 uncultured beta proteobacterium | reverse complement strand
TTTGCCGACCCAACCGGCAAGCCGCATTGACGAACTGCTGCCCCATCGCTGGTCACCAGCGATCGAACTCCGGTCATAACTGTCATCGCAAGTCAATGTGACTTGGCCGGACGTTTACAAAATGGATGCCTACAAACTAGTAGCTTCGGCGACGAGCCAATTCTTCAAATTCAATACGTCACTTCTAAGTTCAATGGATTTGGGCGCAATTATGTAAAACGGCTGATTCGTGGTTACGCTCTCATTCAAAGGCCTGACAAGCAGCCCTTGTGCGATTAGTGGTTCAACTAAGTGCTTCCAACCTTGAGCAATTCCTTGCCCCTCAATGGCTGCTTGCAACACGATCGAGTAATCATTAAATCGAAACATGGCGCTTTCTCGCTTCAGCGACACGCCAAATGATTTGAGCCAGTCCGTCCAATTTATGCGGGACTTGTAGCGTTCTTCCAAATGAAGCAAGGGCAACTTAGGCAGCGCCTTGACGTCCCGTATCGGCCCATGCTGGCGTATGAAGGAAGAGCTGCAAACTGGGTACACCTCCTCATTCACGAACATCCAATGCTGGTAGCGATCAAAGTCGCCTGATCCTAATGTGATGGCGAGGTCTACGCGGTCGCGGTCCAGGTCCAGATCCCTGTCGGTAGTGATCACCCGGAGTTCTATCTTTGGATAGAGCTTCTTAAAGCGCGCAATGCGCGGAAGTAACCACCAAGTAGCAGTGGCTGTGGATACGGCAAGCGTGACTTGATGCTCCACAGACATGGTACGTACCTCACGCACTGCCTGATTAATCACATTGAGACCAAACGCGACCTGCTCCATCAAGTATTTGCCCGATTGGGTAATGAAGACACCCTTGTTGCGTCTATTGAAGAGGACGGAGCCTAGCTCGGTTTCAAGCAATCTCACCGCGTGACTAACGGCAGGTTGGCTGATGCCAAGCTCATCAGCTGCACGCGTGAAACTTCCATTTCTGGCTGCCGACTCAAACACCAGCAAAGCATTGAGAGATGGCTGACCGAGTGATTCATGCATAAGAATAATTCATCCAAATGATCAATTTAATTACTAAATAGTTTTCATTGTTACCTATAGGATTGACTCACATATCGCATGAATACGTCAAGACTAAACATGCAGATTGTTGATTGATTAATGAATGCATTTAATGTGAATTGGAGAGCTTGATCAATGCAAACGCATGCCAAAGTAGTCATCATCGGCGGAGGGGTGGTGGGCTGCTCCATCCTGTTTCATCTGGCCAAATTCGGCTGGAAAGACGTGGTGCTGCTGGAGCGCAGTGAACTCACCAGCGGCTCCAGTTGGCACGCCGCAGGGCAGATTCACACGATTTCAAGCGACCCGAATATCTCGCGCCTGCAGGGCTACACCATCAAGCTCTACAAGGAGATTGAAGAAACCTCGGGCCACTCGGTGGGCATGCACAACACCGGCGGTTTCTATCTGGCCAGCAACCCCACCTGGCACGACTACCTCAAGCGCGAACGTTCCAAGGCCCGCTACATGGGTCTGGACCAGGAGTTCATCAGCGTCGAAGAAGCCGCACGCCGCCACCCGCTGATCGACCCCAAACGCTACATCGCCGCGCTGTGGGACCCGCTCGATGGCGATGTGGACCCGAGCGGCGTGACCTACGCCTACGCCAAGGCTGCCAAGGTGCACGGTGCAAGCTACCACACGCACACGCCGGTGCTGGAGACCAACCAGCGCCCCGATGGAAGCTGGGACGTGGTCACCGCCAAGGGCACCATCAACGCCGAGTACCTCGTCAACGCCGGTGGTTTGTGGGCGCGTGAGGTGGGCCACCTGGCCGGCATTCATCTGCCGGTGCAGCCCATGGAGCACCACTACCTGATCACCGAGGACATCCCCGAAATCGTGGCACGGGGCGACGAGCGCCTGCCCGCCGGTATCGACTACGAGGGCAATATGTATTTCCGCC
>CAIQEX010000125.1 GCA_903870955.1 uncultured beta proteobacterium | reverse complement strand
GCCGTGCAACGCAAGACAGAAGTTCTGCGTGAGGTACTGCAGAAGCACAGTCACGCCATCGCGCCGCTGGACGTGCTCGCGACCATGGGTGGTTTCGAGATTGCCACCATGGTCGGCGCCGTGCTGCAGGCCGCTGTGGAGCGCCGCGTGATTGTGGTGGACGGTTTCATTGCCAGCAGTGCGGTGGTCGTCACCAAAGCCCTGCAACCGCTGGTGCTGCAGCGTTGTGTGTTTGCCCACCGCTCCGGCGAACGTGGCCATGAATTCATGTTGCAGCATCTGGGCGTGCAGGCCCTGTTGGATTTGGGTCTGCGTCTGGGTGAAGGCTCGGGTGCGGCGCTTGCCTGGCCGCTGCTGCAATCGGCCTGCACCATCCTGCGCGAGATGGCCAGCTTCGCCTCGGCCGGTGTTTCAGAAAAGTCGGCTGACACCGTAACGGTTTAAAGTCGCGTCGCCATGACGCAATTTATCCGCCACTATCTGCTCGCTCTGCAGTTCTTTACCCGCATACCGGTGGCGGGTCGGCTGGCTTCGTGGGTCGGCTTTAGCCCGGAGATGCTGCGCGCAAGTGCAGCGCATTTCCCAGGGGTCGGCTGGCTGGTGGGATTGCTGGTGGCGGGCTTAAGTGGCCTTTTGCTGGCGGCCTTGCCCGGTGGTGGTTTTGCGCCGCTGATCGTGGCCACCATCGGCACGGCGTTCGGGATTTTGCTGACCGGCGCGTTTCACGAGGACGGCTTGGCCGATGTGGCCGATGGCCTGGGCGGCAGCCTGCAACGCGAGCGCGCGCTGGAGATCATGAAGGACTCGCGCGTGGGTGCTTTCGGGGCCATTGCCATCGTCATGGCGCTGCTGGTCAAGGTGGCGCTGGTTGCGCAATTGGCTTCCATGGACGAGGGCCTGATGTGCGCCGGGCTGTTCCTGGCCCATGTGGTGTCGCGTACCTGGCCGCTGTTGCTCATCCGTTTGCTGCCGCATGTGGGCGATGCGGCAGGCTCCAAATCCAAACCCCTGGCTGACCAGATTTCGCTCCCCGCGCTGGCCGTGGCATGGGTCTGGTGCATCGCTGCTTTTGTGCTGGTCGTGTGGCTGCAAGAGTCGTCGCAGTGGGTGGTTTCTGCAGAACTGGCTGCCAATTTTGAGGCGGGATTGGTTGGCGCACTGGCCGCCAGCGCGCTGGCTTTTGTCTGGATGGGGCGTTGGTTTGCCAAGCGTTTGCAAGGCTTTACCGGCGATTGTCTCGGGGCCACGCAGCAAATCTGCGAGTTGGCTTTTTACTTGGGCTTTTTGCTGGCTTGGGGATTGCTCCCGTGACCCTATGGCTGGTGCGCCATGCCCGTCCGTTGATCCAGAGTGGCATTTGCTATGGCGCGCTGGACATGGATGCCGACCCGGACGCAACGCGGATTGCAGCACAGCGGTTGGCGTTGGAACTACCGCTTGGCGTCCCTGTGCAAGTTTCGCCATTGCGGCGTTGCCAGCAACTCGCGCAGGCGTTAGGTGAGCTACGCGGTGATCTGCGGTTTCAGACCGACCCGCGCTTGCGCGAGATGGATTTTGGAACCTGGGAGGGCGTGGCCTGGGCCGACATTCCGCGTGCCGCCATCGATGCCTGGACGACAGATTTTTCCACCCACCGTTTTGGTGGCAAAGAGTCAGCCAACGACGTGCTGGCCCGCATTGCCGGAGCCTGGGATGAATTGCCACAGTCCGGTGATACGCTTTGGATCACACATTCAGGCGTGGCCCAGGCTGCGGTCTTGCTGGGTCAGGGCATTCGCCATATCGAGCAGGCTAAAGACTGGCCCGTCACCCCCTTGAATTACGGCGCGTGGATGCTGTTACCCATCGCGCAACCGGAGTGAAACATTGATTCAGACAGCCCAACTCGCGTACTGCTATGCAGGCGGTGCGCCTATCCACTTTCCCGACATTGATGTCAACCAAGGCAGCGTGGTTCTGCTGTCGGGGCCATCCGGTTGCGGCAAATCCACCTGGTTGGCGCTGGTCGCAGGTTTGGTCAAACCCTCTGCTGGAACGCTGACCGTTGCAGGCCAGGCGCTGGGCAGTCTCAGCGGCGTGGCGGCCGATGCATGGCGTGCGCAGAGCATCGGTTTCTTGCCGCAAAAGCTGCATCTCAGTGCCGCGCTGACGGTGTCTCAAAACCTGGCCATGGCCCAATGGGCGGCAGGGCAAGCGGAAGACGCAGGCCGCATTGCCGAGACCCTGGCCGCCTTGGGTGTGGCTGATTTAGGGCGACGTAAACCCGCGCAATTGTCGGGTGGGCAGGCCCAGCGCGTGGCCCTGGCGAGGGCCGTTTTGCTGAAGCCCAAAGTCATCCTGGCAGATGAGCCCACGGCCAGTCTGGACGATGAAGCGGCAGCCTCCGCCATTGCCTTGCTGCTGCAAACCGCCAGACAGCAAGGGGC
>CAIQEX010000124.1 GCA_903870955.1 uncultured beta proteobacterium | reverse complement strand
GGTTCGATCCACTCCACCCTATCGCACGGTTGCCACGCGCTGATCAAGCAGGGCGCCAAACTTGTCGAGAGCGCGCAAGACGTGCTGGAGGAACTGCAATCTGCCATGGAGTGGACGCCGCATGCGAACGCCGAGCGTGACGACGACGAAGACGGTGCGCGCATCCAGGACAACCTGACTAGCGAACCAGCCCGCGACGCCGAAGACTCTGCGTTGCTACGGGCCCTGGGCTTCGATCCGGTGGCCCTGGATGGTTTGCAGGCACGCACGGGGCTGCCGACAGCGGACCTCTTAGCGGAGTTGATGACCCTGGAATTGCGGGGCGTTGTGGCACGCCTGCCAGGCGGCCTTTTTCAGCGCATGGCTCGCGCCTGAACGGTGTTGAAAGCCGAAAATAGGGGGGAAGTCCGGTTGCGGTGTGGCGGGCATTTTTTCCAAGCTATAGTGAACCCATGTTTGAAGTGCTGACCTTTGTTTACGAAAACTACGATCCGGGCCAATGCTGCCCTGAAGCCGCACATTTACAGCGCAAACTCAGTGCGGTGGGCTTTGAAGCAGACGAAATCGGCGATGCGCTGACCTGGTTGCAAGGTCTGGAGGGTGCGGCACAACCGGCTTTGCAAGTGCCCGCGCTGATTCAGCCGCAACCGGGCAGCATGCGCATCTACCCGCGCTACGAACAATTCCATCTTGGTCATCTGGCTCTGGGGTACTTGAGCTTTCTGGAAAGTGCCTGCGCCATGCCTGCAACCATTCGGGAGGTAGTCATCGACCGTGCCATGGCGGCCCCCGGCGGACCTGTAGCCCTGGAAGACCTGAAGGTCATCGTCCTCATGGTGTATTGGCGCTTTGGTCAGGAGCCCGATGCCCTGCTGATCGACGAACTGTGTGGTGACGCCAGCGACCAGCCGGTGCACTAGCCCGTAAGAGGCAGCGCAGCGCACGCAGTAGCAAGCGCGGGGGCAACCAGCCTTTAAGCTAAAAGGCGTTCCGGGTTGGCTTCGATCTTCGCCAGTGCGTCGCGCGTGGCGCGCACGGTCAAGGCTTCTTCTTCCTGTGGCAACAACAAGCCTGCCTGCAGATAAGCCGCAAGGCGGCCTGCCTGAATCAGGTAACTCGTGCCATTTGTTGCGGCAAACAGATTCAAGTGCCGACGCTCACTGCGCCATGCAAACTGCACCTGGGTAATTTGCCGGCCGTAATCCAGTGTGAACCAGGAGCCGAGTTGCAACTCGGCCGCCCAGGCCAGCATGGCGGCCGTGGGCTTGGAACCACCGACCGACACCACCTGAATGGCCGAGGCATCGATGCCCAACATCATCTCCAGGCTCTCCGAGTCCAGCGGCAAATCGCCCATCACATCATCGCTGACAAAATCTTCCAGATTGCTCAAGCGCTGCGCCATGGCGTCGATCTTGTCCTGCGGAATGGCTTGCGTTTTAGACAGGAAGGCATCCGCCAGCGTGTCACTGATCTTTTTGACATGGCGCTCCTGGTCACTCGGGGCCATGGCCAGCATGGTCATACCCGAGCGCAGACGCGTCAGCAAATCGGGCAGATCCTGAATGACGCGCGCACGCTCTGCGCGACCGGGCTTGGCACTTGCAGCCCAGACCAGGTCGGTAGAGCACTTCTTGAGGCTCTGCGTGTCCGCATGTTTGGCACCCTTGCGCAGTGCAGACACTGCCAGCACTTCGGCCCAGACCTTGAACAGGAAGTCCCGGATATCGTCGCGCACCGGCATGTCCTTGAGCATGTTGCGCATCTCGATCGTGTACTGAATCGCCAGCGTCTCCTTTTGCTCCACTTGCTGCGCGACGCTGACCACCTTCTGGTTTTCACCTTTGTCAGTCAGGAAGCGGGAGAGGAACTTCTGAAACTCTTCGTAAACGATTTGATAAACCTTTTTACCGGTCTCGGGGTACTGCTCGATCACCTGCACGATGCGCTTGACCTCGGTCTCCATCGCATTGCTTTGCACGCCCGTGCCGTCAAAGCCCATGACGCAGGAGCCCATGCGGTCAATCAACAGGCGTGCCGGGTGGTCGGTCGTGCCGAAGAAATCCGGGTCTTCCAGAGCGACCCGCAGCACCGGCATTTGCAAGCGTGCAAACCAGACCCGGATGCCTGGCGGAATACGCTCCTCGGCCAAAATCGCCTGAAACATCAGGGCGACGATTTCAATCGTCGCCTTTTCACCCTTGGTCTCGGCCTTTTTCTTGAGTTCAGCTGTGCGTTCACGCAGGTTGTCGGCAACACGGGCAACACCCGCCGGGCTGTAATCCTCATACAAGGTACCGCCCGCCGCATATTGCGCGGCCATCACCTGGGGTGAAATGGCTTGCGCTAGTGCTGGCGACTGGTGGTAGTGGGCAGTACCGACAAAATCGTGACCGGCACTGCTGGTGAAAATGCGCTTGAGTTGCCCCAAAACTCCTTGGGCACGGGATCTCGCGCGCGCCAAAGGCGTGCCGGCGGTGAGCATGCGCGTCTCTTCAGCGGCCGAATAGGCCTGCGCCCGCATGCTGTTGGTAGCCTGGGTGGATTGCTTCCAAAATGGCGTGGAACCCGAACCGGTGGCAGCCCCGGGGACTGAAGGCGAAGCCTCGGGTTGCGATGCCGACCCACGCCATCCCAGGCGGCCACCAAAAAAGCCACTGTTGGGCTTCTCCAAAGGAGTTGCACCGGTACTCTGACCAGACTCCAGGGGGCCTGCAGCGGTTTGGGAAGGGTCTCCAGGACGCGCAGACCCCCCCGTGGAGCGATGCGCTTTGACGCGGTCCTTCAACTCGATGACCGGCAAAACCCCTTTGTTAATCAAGACGGTGTTGGCAACCTTGTAGGCTGCAGTCATGGCCTGGACCAGACTCCTTTGCACGGAGTCGTTCACCAGCGCCCAGGACTCGCCAGACATGCCGGCTTTGGTCCACTGCTCAACCATCAAGAGGACCAACACCTCGGGGCGCAGCAAATCGCGTGAATCCAGGTCTTCAAGGCTCTCCAGATACTTGATGCGCACGCGCAGATCATCCAGTTCGCCAATGACTTTTTCGTTGACCGTCAGCACCATGCGCGATGCCATGATCTTGTTGTCCATGGCGTCGGTGCTGACCAACTGCATGGAACCCAGATCCTGCACTTTGCTGTCTTTTTTGGCCAGCGGTTCAAGGCAGGCACGCCATTCTTTAATGGTGAGATTGACCCACTCCCGATGCGCATTTTTATAGGCGGTCCAGGCATCGCGCCGCAGTTGGGATTCACGCGCCAGGCTGGGCTCGAGCACCAACTCGGTCAAGCGGTTCTGCAACAGCTCGCCGATGTCACCCATGGCCTTGCTGAGGTCGGCCAGATAGCGCTCGCGCAAGGCTCTGCCAAGCTGCAATCTAGGGGCAAGACTGGATGACGTCACCATGGTTGACTACATGTTAAACGGTCGCACCTGCATTCGGGTCGTTGGGGTCTTCTTCTTTTTTGGTTCCGCCCTTGATCAGATCTTCACGCTTGATGCCGAGCCACATGGCAATCGCGGCGGCCACAAAAACCGACGAATAAATACCGAACAAAATACCAATAGTCAGCGCCAACGCAAAGTAATGCAACGTAGCGCCGCCAAAAAGCAGCATAGACAACACCATGAGCTGGGTGCACCCGTGGGTGATGATGGTTCGGCTGATGGTGGAGGTAATGGCGTTGTCAATAATTTCCTGCGTGTTCATCTTGCGATAACGGCGGAAGTTTTCGCGAATCCGGTCAAAAATAACCACCGATTCATTCACCGAATAGCCCAACACCGCCAGCACCGCCGCCAGAACCGGAAGCGAAAACTCCCACTGGAAGAAGGCAAAAAAGCCCAGGATGATGATGACGTCGTGCAAGTTGGCGATGATGGCCGCGACGGCAAACTTCCATTCAAAGCGAATGGCCAGATACAGCATGATGCCGGCCACCACGCAAGCCAGCGCTTTAAGACCGTCGGCCGCCAGTTCATCGCCCACCTGGGGTCCGACAAACTCGGTACGACGCAGCGTCACACTGGCGTCAGCCGCCTTGAGCGCGACCAATACTTTCTCGCTTTGTTGGGCTGAGCTATTGCCCTTTTGCACTGGCATGCGAATCAGCACATCCTGTGCGGTGCCGAAGTTCTGCACCTGCACGTCGTTAATGCCCAGCGCATCCACCGCGCTGCGGATGGTGTTGAGGTCGGCGGGCTGCGAATAGCTCACCTCCATCAAGGTTCCGCCGGTGAACTCCACCGAGAGGTGCAATCCACGCGAGAACAGAAAGAAGACGGCGGCCAGAAAGGTCAGGCCGGAGATGGCGTTGAACACCAAGGCATTCCGCATGAACGGAATGTCGCGACGAATTTTGAAAAATTCCATTTTTTATTTTCCCTGTTGGCCTGTGGTGACCGTTTCGCCACCGACGGGGCGCCAGACCGTGCCGATGGAAACACCCTTGAGCTTCTTCTGCCGACCGTACCAGACATTGACCACGCCGCGTGAGAAAAACACGCCCGAGAACATGCTGGTCAAAATGCCCAGGCAGTGCACAACGGCAAATCCGCGTACCGGTCCAGAACCAAAGGCCAGCAGGGCCAGTCCGGCAATCAAGGTCGTGACGTTGGAGTCGATGATGGTGGCCCAGGCGCGGTCGTAACCGGCATGGATAGCAGCCTGCGGCGAGGCGCCGTTACGCAACTCTTCGCGCACCCGTTCGTTGATCAGCACGTTGGCGTCAATCGCCATACCCAGCACCAGAGCCATGGCCGCCATACCCGGCAGCGTCAAGGTCGCCTGCAGCATGGAAAGCACCGCCACCAGCAACAACAGATTGAAGGCCAAAGCGACGCTGGAGATCACGCCAAACAGCATGTAGTAGACGCACATGAAAACGGTGACGCCAACAAAGCCCCAGGTCACGCTGTTAAAGCCTTTGGCAATATTTTCAGCACCCAGCGATGGGCCGATGGTGCGCTCTTCGATGATTTCCATCGGTGCCGCCAGTGAACCGGCACGCAGCAACAAGGCCGTGTCAGCCGCTTCCATGGTGGTCATGCGACCGGAAATTTGTACCCGCCCGCCACCAATTTCGGAGCGGATGACCGGCGCAGTCACGACTTCGCCCTTGCCTTTTTCAAACAGCAGAATGGCCATGCGCTTGCCGATGCTCTCGCGCGTCACATCGCGGAAGATGCGTGCGCCTTTGGCGTCGAGTGTCAAGTGCACTGCCGCTTCCTGGGTTTGGTTGTCAAAACCGGGTTGGGCATCGGTCAGGTTGTCGCCGGTGAGGATGACCTG
>CAIQEX010000123.1 GCA_903870955.1 uncultured beta proteobacterium | reverse complement strand
GGTGGAAAGAGAGGGCCTGTGGAAGGAGGTGCCAGCCAACACCGCGTACGAGGCCGGTTTCAAGACCGTATGTGCCAAGCAGAGTGAATGAAAAGGCTGTGTGGCGTGCCCATCCACCAGGCGAATTTGCCGTTCGATTGTTTCCAAGTAAAATTGGAAAATGCAAAAACATGTGGAAACTTTTGAGGCTGACCCGGACGCGGCAAGGCAATTCATAGATGCGCGTTCGGTTTTTGTAGAGTTTGAGCGCACCAAAAGAAATGCGCGTCAGATTCGAGGTGGAATGGTTTGGAAGTCGGTTAAGGGCAACGACTAAACCTACGCCGCTTGCCCCACGCACAGAGCATTCAGAATATCTGCCCCGGTCGTGCGGTTAAAAACCGGCTTCCAGGTCTGCACGCAGGCGTCGTCCAGGCGGATTTCCTGCGAATCACTGGCCTCGCACTGCGCCTTGCCGCGTGGCTGCATGGGCTCGCCGCCCGCCATTGATTTGGTATACATGCTTTGCTGCCAGGTGCGGGCCTGGCGGTTGGCGCAGTCGTATTGGTTGAGGGCCTTGGAGGACATGGCACCGTCCTCTGCCGCATTTTCGCGGTCGTAGATGACCCAGGCAAAAACATAGTCTTCGCGCCTTTGGATGGATGAGGACTCGATCCAGATGGTGACCGTCCGGTCGAGGTTGACCGTCAGGATGTTCCATTCAGCGTGCGCCGTTGCAGTCAACAAGCACGCCAGAGCCAGCACAGTGTGCCTAACGGCGGCGCCGAACGACCGAACTCCAGCAGTGGGTGCATCAAAAATGGCGGTCATGTGGCGTTTTGCTCCTAATCAAAAAAGTATACGCAACACCCTATACCCGTTGCACCGATACTGTGTTTACCGGAGAGGAGTTGGACAACCGCACTAGGTTGGAGTGCCCCTCAAACGCGGCAACATGTCCTTGAGTGTGATGTGCTGAACCACTCTGAGAAGGCGGGCTTCTGCAGCCGTGTAAACGGCGCGTTCTGATGGGGCGGTTTTCGTACCTGCTTCGTGTTCGGCCAAGATCATTGCGAAGGCTTTTTCCACGCGGGTGGTCACTTCCAGCACGATACGTCTTGCAGTCGGTTCTGGCATGCCGAGCTGCTGTGCCGCGGCCAATACAGCACCCAAGGTCACGTCTCCAAAGGTCGTTGCGCCGGGTAGCGGGAAGGTCATCTGCACTTGATTCCAGGTCGCGCGCTCGTCTGCGAATGTTTTGGTTTGGTAGCTTCCTGTGCACAGTAGGTCGTAGTGCGGTGCCAACCAAATGCCGTCGGGGCGCACATGGAAGGACAGGTTTTTTAGGTGACAGTCGTCGTTGCCCACCAAAATGTTGAAAACCAGCCACCGGAACAGCCCATTGCGTGTTGCCAGCTTGTTGGTTGTCCGCTCAATGACTTGCGAGAGAGCCGCCAGCGTTGCGCCTGAGTGTTTGAACGTGCGGTCCTTATTCAGCAGTTGGCAGGCGTCAATGATGTGCAGCCGACTGACCTTTGGGGCCGTCAAGCGGTCCGTGGCGCGGAGCGATTTTTTGTCGACCAGCCTGTCGAACCGTTCGATGAGGTAAACCGGCTCAGGCACATACCGCAATTCGACTGACGGGACGTCCAAGCGAGCCGCTTTCGCAAGTCGCATGGTGAAAAACTCGTTGAACACCGAGGCTGGATAGGTCGAGGTGTCTGGATGTTCGGGTTTGAGAATATACGTTGAGGGCGTGGCGCCTACAGGCTCGTAAAGCGCGGCCCCTTTGACGACCACTAGCATCTTGTGCTGCGCGCCCGCCAGGGACATTCGTTTCGGTGCTCCCTTTGAAAGCGTTTGCTTGGGAAGGCCACGGATTCGCTGACTCAAAGATTCGTTTGTCAGCGCACTCAAGGTGAACTCGCCGGGCAGAGGTACGCCCGGTGGGAGCAGTGTCAGCGAGCCCGCAGACTCTGCGCCCAAGTACGTCAGCAAAGCGAAGGCGTCTTCATGATCTTTGATGCCAGCTTCCCGGGCGATGGCTGTTCTAAGCAATTCTTCAGGCAGCAGGTTGTCGAAATACCACTGTACCGGACGCATCGTGCCACCGTCTTCGTGACGCAGCATGGCGCGCGCGAGTGCTGGCGACAAATCAAAGCTGCGGTCCCATGCGACCCATGCCTGGTCGTATTCAAAGACCCAGAGGTTGTTGTCCTCGCTAAGGGTGCCAACGAGCCTGTCGTCAACGAAAACGTTTAGGCTACGCATGATCAGGTTCTGAACCGGGCGATCCCATCGAGCGCTCAAGCGCTTCCCTTTGAACGCGACGCAAGGCAGGCAATGCCGATTCCGGCAAGTCAACGCTAAGAGTGAGCCCGACCTCCTTCAAGAGCTGAAGAACCTTGCCAAATTGGACGGTTGATTTTCCTTTTTCAAGATTTACTGCGGTCTGCTTGCTCACACGAGCCGTCTGCGACAGGTCGTCAAGGCGCACCTTGGCGCTCTTGCGCACGGCCCGTAGCGCGAACCCGAGGTCTTCCGAAGAATGAATGATGTGTTTCATAAAATGCCTATCGAGATAGTCATTATGGCACTCTAGAAATTTGTTGCAGTGCAAATGACTAGTGCGATAGTCATTTAATAAATAAGCAGTCTCGGAAAATCAAAAGTGACTAATACAAAAGTCACTAGATTCATGGGGACGCAGCTGATGCGCTTGGTATCAGCCGTCGCATGCAGAGCTATTGGAGGGCAGCGAGTCTTCGCGCCGCTCTTCAAAACCGGTTGCGCACAGTAGACCGCGTGTAGCGGATACCCGTTGCACCGATACTGTGTTTACCGGAGGGGAGTTGGACCTGTTTACAGACCGAGTTCGCTGTGTGATCCGATGCGCACGAGCTGCAGAATGTCGGTCCCCAACTTTCGGTATATAAAAACCAGGTCAGGTTTGACGTGACAGTCCCGATGGTCTTTCCATTCACCGCTTAGAGCGTGGTCACGGTGCTTTTCCGATAGCGGCAGATCGGTGGCCAAGGACGTAAGAATCGTGGCGAATTCACCCTGCAACGTTTGGCGGTGCGGGCCCTTTACTTCGCGTTTGAAATCACGTTTAAATTGGCCAGTTGGCTCAATCGTCCGCATTCATGTCCGTCAACAAGTCTTCGACAGTGTTGAATGACTTCAGGCCCCCACGGCGCGCTTCCATCATCGCTTCAATGGTGACTGCATTGGGCACCAGTGGCTCGAAGGGCAGGGCCTTTTCGCGGGCAATACGGGTCAACATCATCCGGAACGCATCGGACACGGTCAGTCCCATTGCCGCCAGCACTACGCTGGCCTCTTCTTTGATGCGCTCGTCGATACGGGCGCGCACAATGGCATTGGCTGGCATGGGACTTTTCCTCAAAATGGGCCACATTGTAGCCCACGTCATTTTTGGTCGTAATTATTTATGAATTTGATGACTGCGAACATTTTTCTCTTTTCGTCGCCAGATACTGTCACTGGCTGGGCTCCCATTGATGACAGGGTGATGGGTGGGTGTTCAACAAGCTGCCTTCGATATGACCCGCAAGGGCATGCCGTTTTTGAGGGCACTGTGCGAGCCGATAACAACGGCGGTTTTGCTTCTGTCCGGACCCGCGCGGTAGAACTGAACACGAAAAATGTCGGTGCCTTTGTGTTGAAGGTAAATGGCGATGGCAAGCGCTACAAGTTCAATTTGCGCATGGATGACAACTTTGATGGCGTCACCTACCAAACTGTTTTTGTGACACCTGCTGGGGTGTGGACGTCTATGCACTTTCCGGTTTCACAGTTCACAGCAACCCGACGTGGTCGTCCGGTTTCAGGCGCGCCAACATTGGATCCCGCAGGTGTGCGTCAAATGGGTTTGATGATTGGAGATCGTCAGCTAGGAGACTTTTCTTTGAAAGTTAGCGTCATCGGGATTGAATGAAATCTGGCGATGCACAGCTGGCGCCTTTTACATTGACTGAATTTGGGTCTAAATTCAGTTGCATTATTGGAAAAATTCACTGTGCCATCACTTGCCAACATCAAATCCATTTCTTATCTCAAAAGCGACGCGGCCCAAATATCAGAAGATCTGGAGCGGAACGGCAATCCGTTCATCATTACGAAGAATGGCGAAGCCAGCATGGTGATTGAAGGCATCAAGCAGTACCAAGAAAAGAAGGCGGTCATCGCCGCGCTCAAAGTCATGGCGCTGGGCGAAAAGGAACGATTGCAGGGCAAGGGCATTTCAGTTGCCGAGTCTCGAGCGCAACTTTTGGCTGCTCGTGAAAACCGAAAATAATGGCCATTTTCATACCTCCCCATGCGCAAGAAGATTTGCTATCGCTTCAGGAATACATGCTTGACCATTGACAGAGGCCCTCTGGATCGATGCCGAGGACGAAATCTTCGCCAAGCTAGACCTCGTGGATTCAGGTTTGTCGGCAGGATCGCATGTGCCGGAACTTGTGTCGGTCGTTATCTTTGAGTACCAGATGGTCTTTACCTCCCACCACAAGCTGGTCTACAGGCGAATGGATACCGACACCTACGTTTACACCATTGCCAGACATCAGCAAGACTTTCAGACACTGCTAATGAAACGTCTGTTGAAAATTTGAACGGGTCTGGTGCATAAGACTGGCCGCGATGAAGGTTGTTATTTTGAAAACATAATTTGTTTTTAT
>CAIQEX010000122.1 GCA_903870955.1 uncultured beta proteobacterium | reverse complement strand
GTTTCGGTACGTGAACCGTGCCTTGCCATGGTACGCCGCACCGTGAGTGGCCCCCATGTGGCCAGTGTGGTGCGACTGGTGTACCCCGGCTCGCGCTACAGCTTTGCAGGGAAGTTTCAAGCATGACCTACAACCTTGTCAGAGTTTGCGACGTTGTCCCCGTGCCCTGGCGCAACGGCGGCGATATGACGCGTGAACTTGCGGTAAGTCCCACCGACGGCGAATGGAATTGGCGCATGTCGCTTGCCGAGGCCACGCGCATGTTGCGCATTCATTCGCCTGTCCTTGCTGAATGCACCGGGAAATTCCGGCGATCAGGTTCCAATGTCTGCTGTGGAGTTTTTCATCTAAATCTGGAAGACTGCTTGCCTTCAGTCCGAGTGCCCGCCTTAGGCACGGTGCCAAATGCCAGTATGCAAGCCAGGTTGACTTCAAATTGGGCAACCCGTTAACTGACATACGGAATGTCAACAAACAGCCCATTCCTGAGATTGAATGTCTGCTTTGGAGAAACGCAAAACAATAGAAATTCAGCCCTAAACGATCAGGGCTCGCAATTTCAGATCGGTCACCCAAGCATCCATGCAAGCGCCGTGAGAACAACGGCTGAGTAGGCTGAGGTCAGCTTGGTGGATTGGCCTTGCATGCTTGCATCCCACCAGGTTTCGGGCTGTTCTTTCGGTAGTGGGTCGCCGGCCTTTTGTGTGCGGAATTCCAGATACCACCCTTCCCACTGCCGGGCATAGACGCGCGCGCTTGATTGATTGATCAGGTTGGACGGGGCATGGCAGACATAGTTCACAAAATACTGCGCAGGCGCAATTGAAACCAGCCAGATAACCATTCCAAGCAGCATCAACAGGATGAAGGGAAGTGTGAACAAAAGATCCAGAGGCGAGACGCGTGTCGCATTGAACTTGCGATCCAGATGCACGCCCATCGCAACCAGCGGCAAGCCTATGAGCTGTAACGTGGAGCTGAGGTAAACCAGTGGGTCGCGGCTGGTGATGCCGGGGTTCTTTTCGATGTTCTTCCACGACAGTTCGAGCGCCAGGATTCCCAGCGAAGCAACGACACCCGCCTTGGTATAGAAGTTCACGTAGGCTATGCCCGCCACCCTTGGGAACAGGACGAAATTTGCAATACATCCCAGGATGAGAAGTGCCAGCAGGATCCCACGCGAAACGCGCGGGTAGTGTTGAAGCAGTTGTCGGATTGCCATGTCACTCCTCCTTGTTGCCAGTGCTCCCAGTCTAAGGCGATTTGCATTCCGCACCGCAGAGTTCACACATCGATCACACATTTTTGCGCGTGCATTTTTAGAATCGCCGCTTCACCCACATGCCTGTTGAGGAATCCCCCCATGAAGATGACCGTGCTGTACGCCGGCCAAAGTTCGCCCCACGCCGGATGGGCCGCCATTGATGAACTGGCGTTGATTTTGGCGCGCGTATTCAATGCTGAATTGTTGTCGCCTGCCATCGCCCCCAACCCGCTGCTACGGCGGCTGTCCGGACGCGAGAAGTTGCACTTCGCCCCGCTGGAATGTGCCGGTGGCGATGTGCTTTTTGTGGTTGCCCGAGGCCCGGAAGACCTGGCCATGGTGCGTGCCATCCACAACGTGCGCAGCAAGTTCCAGCGCATCCATGCCTTTGTGACCGACAGCTATTTCCGTGCCGGCTTTTACGCCGAGACAGCGCTGTTTGACAGCATCACCGTCACCGCCCACGAGGACGTTGACTTCCCGGCGCAGAAGTTTGGCATTCAAGTGCACCAGCTGTACCAGGGCACCGACGCCCTGCAGTGGGCGCCGCGACAGAGCCATGCGCGTGAGATTGACATCATGTCTTTTGGCCGCACCCCGCCCAGCTACCAAAGCGCGTTGACGCAGGCCTTTCACAACATGGATTCGCCTTATCTGTATCTGCATTCGCCGCTGGGTAACTTGTCCGGACCAACCGTGCAGGTGGAGCGAGCGATGCTCTTCAAACTATTGCACCGCACGCGTATTTCATTGGCTTTTCATTTGCTGATTGAGCCGCAAGGTGGAAGGCCGCGCTCCATGATGGTGACCAGTCGCTGGCTGGAGTCGCTGCTGTCGGGTTGCGTGGTGGCGGGGCGTCGCCCGGTCTCGCGCATGGCCGACGAGATGCTGGACTGGCCAGGCAGCACCCTCGAGCTATCGACCGTACCGCAAGAGGCGGTGCAGGAATTGCAGCGGCTGCTGCAGGACGAAGACGCACTGCATGCGCAGCGCCGCATCAATGTGCAAAACACCCTGCAGCGCCACGACTGGCGTCAACGCATTCTCACCTTGTGCGCGCTCAACCACTGGGAAGTGCCGCAAACCTTGCAGGACGAATTGCAACAGCTCGACGCTTTGTTATTGGCTTGTACGCCGTCGCACCCATAAGTTCACATTTCCGTAACGATAAATAGTGGCCGGCAAAAGACACTAGCCGGCATGACAAACCAACCATTCCGCCCCCAGCCCCGTGCGCTGTTGCGCATGGCATGCCTGCTGCCGCTGGCCTTGACCCTGACGCTCTTGAGCGCCTGCGCCAGCAAACCCCCGCTGCCGGCGGAGGGTTTTCGGCCACTTGAAAAACCGCTTGCAACCACGTTGATGTCCAAAGAGGATCTGGCACTGATCGAAGAGTCAAACAACCCGGTCTACCGCATGGGCAGTGGCGATGTGCTGCGCCTGGAGGTGTTTGGTCGCCCCGAGGTCAGTGGCAAACACGTCGTCGGACCCGACGGCAAGATCAGCGTGCCCCTGGCCGGTGACATCACTCTGGGTGACCGTACCCGCGAAGAAGGCCGCGACCTGATTACCGAGCGCCTGCGCACGTACTTTACCCAACCCTTTGTCAGCCTGATCGTGGACGAATACACCTCCAACCAGGTCACCGTTCTGGGCCGCGTGGAGCGCGCCGGTGTGCAAAAGTTTGCGCAGTCTCCGACATTGGCTGAAGTGCTGGCTGGCGCGGGTGCCATGCCCATTCTGGACAAGCAAGCCACTCTCACACGCTGCGCCATCATGCGCGGGCGCGACAAGCTGATCTGGGTCGACCTCAAGGCCCTGCTCAATGGCGACCCGGCCTACAACCTGCGCATGAAGAAGGGCGACATCGTCTTCATCCCCGATTCGTCAGACACCTCCATCTACGTGTTGGGTCAAGTCACCCGTCCCGGCTCTTACCGCCTCACACAGCGCATGACGGTGCTGGACGCACTGGCCCAGGCCGGTGGCCCGACCGAAGACGCCAAGACCGAGCAGATCGGCCTGTACCGGGCCGGTAGCAACAGCATTGAGGTGCTGTCCTTTGCGGACCTGATCAACCCGGCACGTGCCGCCAACTTTGCCTTGCAGGACGGCGATGTCCTGTTCTTGCCACGCAGCGGTCTGGGCGAGTTCGGCTACTTCATGCGCCAGATTTCGCCCAGCCTGTCGGTGCTGACTTTCGGCACCGCCGTTAACAACCTGACCAAGTAATTCCATGCCTACAACACCCACGGTCTCGGTCGTCATCATCGGCCGCAACGAAGGCAGCCGTTTGCAGCGCTGCATTGCCTCGGTGCAGCAGGCGCAATGGGGCGCGATTGCCTACGACATCTGGTATGTGGACTCACGCTCCACCGACGACAGTCTGGCGCTGGCTCAGGCCATGGGCGTGCAGACGCGGGTGTTGCCCGCCGGGCCGATGTGTGCTGCTAAGGCGCGCAACCTCGGTTGGCTGGCGGCAGACGGAGAATTCATCCTGTTTCTGGATGGCGACACCGAGTTGCACCCCGACTTCGTGAACCACGCCTTGCAGGCTCTGAGTGACAACACCCTGTGTGCAGCGTGGGGCCACCGGCGCGAATCCAACCCGCAGCAATCGCTCTATACCAAGGTCCTGGATCTGGACTGGATTTATCCCGCAGGCATCACGCCTTACTTTGGTGGCGATGTGTTGGTGCGGCGCAGCGCGCTGGCCCAGGTGGGCGGCTTTGATGACACGCTCAACGCCGGTGAAGAACCCGAGTTGTGCGCCCGTCTGCGCGCCAACGGCTGGAGAATTTTGCACATCGACGCCCCCATGACGCGCCACGACCTGGCGGTGCGCACCTTCAAAGCCTATGCCCGTCGCTGCTACCGCTCGGGCATCGCCTATGCCGAAGTCACGCACCGCATGCAAGCCCTGGGCGATGGCCTGTGGCAACACGAGGCACGGCGCGATCTGGTGCACGGTCTGATTTATGTGGCAGCACCCGTGCTGATGGCATTGGCCTTTGCGCTGCATGTGCTGGCCGGTGCACTGCTGGCTGCCCTTGGTTTGGTGCTGGTGCTGCGCAGCGCCTGGCGTTGCCGCGAACGCGCGGCCGGCAATGTGCTGTTGGCGCTGCAATACGCGCTGCATTCGCATGTGCAAAAAGTGCCGGCATTTTTCGGCCAAATAGCCTGGAAGCGTGCCCATGCACGTGCACAGCGCCTGGCCCTGGTCGACTACAAGGAATAAGGCCATGGTGAAAAATTTTCTATCCTGGCTGCTCTGGCCCCTGGCCGGCATCACCCGCACTCTGGGTGCCAAACTGAATGCCCTGTGGAGCTTCGCCCGCCTGCGTCAAAACCTGGCCACGCCGCTGCATGCGTCCAATGTCATTCTCGGCAGCGTCACGGTGGAAGGCACGGCCAACATCCGCATAGGACGCAATGCCCGCATCTACCCTGGCGTGCTGCTGGAGACGCAAGGTGCCGGGCGCATTGTGATCGGCGACAACGTGGTGCTCTCGCGCGGTGTGCATATCGTGGCCTTTGACGCGGTCACCCTGGGCGACCACTGCATGCTAGGTGAGTACGCCAGCCTGCGCGACGCCGACCACAAAAAGAGCCAGGTCTCCATGCGCGACAGTGGCCACGACTGCGCCGCCATTGCGCTGGGCAGCAATGTCTGGGTCGGGCGCGGTGCCTGCGTGCTCAAGGGCGTGCACATTGGCGCCAACAGCATCGTGGGTGCCAATGCCGTCGTCACCCGCGATGTGGCTGCTTCATCCTGTGCCGTGGGCGTGCCTGCACGCGCACGGGCCTTGTCCTTTACTGCCTGAGGTTTCAATTCCATGACTAACAACTGCGTTCCCCTGGCCTATCTGGTCAGCCGCTACCCGGCCATTTCGCACACATTCATCCTGCGCGAAATTGCGCATCTGCGCACCCTGGGCTACCAGATTCACACCGCCTCCATCAATGCGCCAGACCGTAGCCTGGAGCTGATGGATGCCACCGAGCGCGGTGAAGCCGAGCGCACCTATGGCGTCAAGCAGCACGGTGTTGCGGGTGCCCTGGCGGCACTGGGCTTCTGGGCCTTGCGCGCACCGTCCGCACTGCTGAAGACGCTGGCTGCATCACGCCGTTTTGGCTTGCGCAAAGGCCTGGCCTACGCGGTTGAAGCGGCCATGGTGGCGCGCTGGATGCAGCGCCTCGGGCTGGCGCATTTGCATGTGCACTTTGGCAATGCCGGTGCCAGTGTGGGCGTGCTGGTCAAGCAGCTCAACCGCTGCCATCTGTCGTACACCATCCACGGCCCCGACGAATTTGACGATGTTCCCGGCCAGCAACTGGCCTTCAAGATGCACGCCGCGGACGCCATCGTCTGCATCAGCCAGTTCGCCCGCAGCCAACTCATGCGCATCAGCTCGCCCACAGACTGGCCCAAGTTCACGGTCTGCCGTCTGGGTGTGGACGCCAGTGTGTTTCAGGCCAGGCCACGCGTCGCCACAACGGCTATTCCACAACTCGTCAGCGTCGGCCGTCTGACGCCCGCCAAAGGCCAAGTGCTGTTGATTCAAGCCTGCGCACAGTTGCGTGACCGGGGCGTGCCCTTTCATCTGACCATCGTGGGTGACGGCCCGGACCGTGGCCGCGTGGAGGCAGAAATTGCCAAACTGCAATTGCATTCGCAGGTCAGCCTCACCGGCTCGTTAACGCAGGAAGGCGTGCGCGCCGAACTGGCCCGCTCCGATGCGTTTGTGCTGCCCAGTCTGGCCGAAGGCATCCCGGTGGTTTTGATGGAGGCCATGGCCTCTTATGTGCCCTGCATATCGACGCCGGTCAACGGCATTCCGGAACTGATCGAACACGGCCACACCGGCCTCTTGGCCACGCCCGGCGATGTGGACAGCCTGGTCACGCAACTCACCCTGCTGTGCACCCGTGCCGATCTGCGCCAGAGCATGGCACTGGCCGCATACGCCAAGGTCACCAGCACGTTCGACCTGTTCTCCAACGTGCGCGCCTTGGGCGGCGTGTTTACCCAATTTTCCAAGGCCTGAGCATGGACCTCTCAATACTCATCGTTACCTACAACTCGGCGCCTCTGATGGATGCGCTGCTGAGTCAGTTGCACACCGAAATTCACAGCCCGACTTTTGGCTGGAAGGCCGAAGTGGTGCTGGTCGACAACGGCTCGCGCGACGGCACGGCGGAGCAGGTGGACACGCTGCACCCCTGGGTCAAGCGGGTGCCCAACCGCATCAACCTGGGCTTTGCCGCAGGCAACAATCTGGCCGCAAAAAGTGCCAGTGGCCGCTACTTGCTATTGCTCAACCCCGATGCAGTGCCCGCACCCGGTGCGCTGGCACAAGGCATTGCGCTAATGGACGCGCACCCCGAAGCGGGCATGGCCGGCGGCGAGCTGCGCAACACCCGTGGCGAGCGCGAGCCCTCGGCGCGCATGTTCCCCACGCTGCGGGACGAAATTTTCACCATGTCCGGCCTGGCTGCCAAGTATCCGCAGAGCCGCACGTTTGCGCGGCTGGACCGGCGCTGG
>CAIQEX010000121.1 GCA_903870955.1 uncultured beta proteobacterium | reverse complement strand
GACGACCCCGCCTGGAAGGACGACATGGGCCGCCTGGCCAATGGCTTCATCGGACGCCAGCAACACGGCGCCTGGCACACCACCACGGCCAATTTGTGGGGCGGGCTGGCGCTGGAGAAGTTCTCGGCCAAGTTTGAAGCAACACCGGTTTCTGGTACCACCAAGGCCAGTCTGGCGGGCGCCACCGCTGCCGTGGAATGGAGCAAGGTGGAGCGCGTCAAAACTACGGACGCTTCTGGCGCAGCCAACCAGACCACCTTCTTCGGTGCACCTGCCGCACCCGGCAATCTGCGCAACAACAGCATGTTTTTGCCCTGGGGCAAGGCGGCTGAAAAAGGCACTTTGGGTGTGACGCACAGCGGCGCAGGCAAGCCTTGGATGACGCTGCAATCATTGGCGGCCGTGGAACTCAAGGCCCCCTTCAATGCCGGCTACCAGATCAAGAAGACCATCACACCAATCGAGCAGGCCAACAAGGCATTGCCCGCAGGCAGCTACTCGCGTGGCGATGTGTTGCGCATCACGCTGGAAGTGAACGCCTCGTCCGACATGACCTGGGTGGTGATAACCGACCCGGTACCCGGTGGCGCGACGATTCTGGGCAGTGGTCTGGGGCGCGATTCGGAGATTGCCACGCAAGGCGAGAAGCGCGCCGGTGCAGGCTGGGCTGCGTTTGAGGAGCGCAGTTTCGAGTCGTTCCGCAGCTATTACGAGTACCTGCCCAAGGGTGTGGTGAAGATGGAATACACCGTGCGTTTGAACAATGTTGGCACCTTCTCGTTACCCCCGTCGCGGGTGGAGGCGATGTATGCGCCAGAGATGTTTGGTGAGGTGCCGAATATGCGTGTAACTGTGGAGGCGGTGAAGTGATGTTTGGCAACTTGGTTGGCCAACTTTGGAGTGGCGTTGGCTGGCTGCGGGACGGCATGGGGCGGCGGCCTCATGGTGCCAAACGCGCACAAATCGGCCACCACCCCATGCCGCCCCGCTGCGAAGGGGCGTCGCTGGCTTGCCCGAAGGGAGACCAATTCATTCAGGGCATTTCTGGTGATGCGCATCTACCTATTGGTCGACAGTTCACCGGGGCTTGGGTATTTTTCGCAACGCGCGCTCACACATTTGTACTCGCCGGGGTGGGTATGGTCTTGGGCCGATTTGTGCGCGTTTGGCACCATGAGGCCCGAGGCCGTACCCACTCCGGCAGGTACAAAAGCAAACCCGTATTCCAGCGCCTGACAAGCACGTGTGCCATAACGATGGTGTTGACGAGCACACAGGTGTTCGCAACTCCCACCTTCAACGAAGTCAAAACAAACTACGCCTCCTCCGACACCTTGATTCTGGATAGACAGGGCGAAGTGCTGCAGCGCGTGCGCACCGACAGCAGCGTACGCAAGGGTGCGTGGGTGACGTTGCAGGACGTGTCCCCTGCCCTGCGCACTGCGTTGGTACTCAGCGAAGACAAGCGCTTTTATGAACACAGTGGGGTCGACTGGCGTGCCGTGTCGGCGGCTGCGTGGGGCAACTTGTGGAACAACAAAACGCGCGGCGCGTCCACCATCACCATGCAGTTGGCCGGCTTGCTCGATGAAGATCTGAAGCGTAGCGCCGGTGGGCGCAGCGTGGTGCAGAAGATCGAACAAACGGTGTCGGCACAGTTGCTGGAGAACGGCTGGCGCAAGGACCAGATTTTGGAGGCGTATCTGAATCTGGTGCCGTTTCGGGGTGAGTTGGTCGGCATCGATGCGCTCAGTCGCACACTGTTTGGCAAGGCCGCGCAGGGCCTGGACAACCGCGAGGCGGCGGTGGCTGCGGCCCTGGTGCGTGCGCCCAATGCTAAGGCGGCGCAAGTGGCGCAGCGCGCGTGCAGCGTGCTCAAGTTGGTGGAATCTTCAAGCAAAGCGGTGGACTG
>CAIQEX010000120.1 GCA_903870955.1 uncultured beta proteobacterium | reverse complement strand
CCGCCTGGCAGGCGTGCCACAACGCCCCGCAATTCCAGGGTCATTAGCTCTGCCAAGAGGTCCGCTGTCGGCAGCCCCGTGCGTGCCTGCAAACCATCCAGGGCAACCGGATCGAAGCCCAGGGCCCGTAGCAGCGCAGAGTCTTCGGCGTCGATGGCTGGTTCGCTATGCAGGTTGTCCTGAAAACGCGCACCGTCTTCGTCGTCGTCGCGCTCGGCGTTCGCATGCGGCGTCCACTCCATGGCAGACTGCAGTTCCTCCAGCACGTCTTGCGCGCTCTCGACAAGTTTGGCGCCCTGCTTGATCAGCGCGTGGCAACCGTGCGATAGGGTGGAGTGGATCGAACCCGGGATTGCGAACACTTCGCGCCCTTGCTCAACGGCGAATTGCGCCGTAATGAGAGAGCCCGACTTGAGTGCAGCCTCGGCCACCAGGGTGCCAATCGACAGTCCGGAAATGATGCGGTTGCGTCTTGGAAAGTTCGAAGCCAACGGGGAGGTTCCCAGCGCATATTCACTGAGCAAAAGCCCATGTTGGGCAATTCTGTGTGCCAGATCGCGATGCTTTGCCGGATAGACACGGTCCAGACCGGTTCCGACCACGGCGATCGTGGCCAATGCGCTCTCACGGGCACCGGCAATGGCCCCCTCATGTGCCGCGCCATCGATACCCAAGGCCAAGCCGGACACGATGCACAACCCCGCCTCTGCCAGTGTCTGGGAAAACTGTCGCGCATTGGCCGCGCCTTGCGGACTGGGGTTGCGGCTGCCGACCACTGCGATACAGCGGTTAGCCTGTGTATTCATGAGATTGTGTTGCCAGGCCTGGGGCATGCCCATGCCGTAGAGCAAGAGGGGCGGGTCTTCAGTATTCAGCAGGCTTTGTGGGTACAGCGGGTCGCCCAAGGTCAGCACGCGGTGCGCTTCGGGCGCTGACTGCAACCATTCCCAGGTGGTGGCCAGTAACTCTGCGACTTCGGCGGGTTCGCGCGCCAAAGCGGCTGCCTGGGTGTAACTCACCACGGTGGACAGCGTGCTTTGGCTTTGTGCAAACAGGTTTTCAGGTGCGCCGAAGGCCGTCAACAACCTGCGGGCAGTGCCGTTTCCGACACCGGGGGTTAGCGACAGCCTGAGCCACGCTGAGAGTTCTTGTCGGTCCATGGGGCCCCATTGTGCCCCTATTCATACTACCTGGGAGACGCGAGCCGATCCCCAACGCGCACGCCGTCGGTGATGTCGAGGATCAGCGCATAGGACAAGTGGTCAAAGGTGCGGAACACCATCATCAGGCCGTTGCGTTCATCGGGCAGCTTGAGCAGAGGGCGGGTCTCGTCCTGTTTATCAATCATGCGTGCGCCATTTTTCAAAATGGCCAACACGGTGCCGGAGTCCACGCCATCCAGTGTTCCCTTGTTGATGACCACGACCTGATTCTGCGCCGCATTTTCAACCGCACTGCCATAGACGGACACAATGCGACCGTTGATTGAACCTTGCGGTGCATGGGGCGTATAGGTCTTGACCTGGCGGGGAGGCTCGGGCAACAAACGGTCACCGACCCGGATTTCTTCCTTGGCCAGAACAATGTCAATGCGCGCCGGAACAATGGCGGTGCTGACTTTTCCATCGGCATCGGTTTCTTCCGCCGTGGTTTCACTGCTCATCAGACGTGCCTTGCCGGCGTAGACGGCCTCGTAGCCCAAAACCAATCCGGTGCCAGGGTCCTTCAATGGCTTGGCAGTCCGAAACACGCGGTAAATTTTTTCCTTGTCCTGATCATCCAGCAGCGGCGCACCGGCTTGGCCCCGTGCATAGGCACGGTCACCGCGGGTCAGTAGAACCCTGCCTTCCTGGGCCGAGACAATACGCGGCGCGGCAGCAAATTCCGCTGCGTCAATGATGATGGGTTCGGCCAAAAAGGGCTCAATAACACTCGACTTGAGCGTCGGGAGTGCGTTGTCCGTCAAAGCCTCGTAGCGGTTCTTGGGCGATACGCGCACGGTGTTGACATCGGACGCTGCGACATTGCCCGTGCCGGTTCCATCGTCCATGCGCAAGGTGGCCATGCCGTTGCTGCGCAGCAGCAGCAAAACCTGACCTGGATAGATGCGGTGCGGATTCTTGATCTGCTCCTTGTTCATGCCCCAGAGTTCGGGCCAGCGCCAGGGTGTCTTGAGGTAAAGCTGAGAAATCGCCCACAGCGTGTCGCCACTGACCACGGTGTAGCGTTCCGGAGCACCGGGAGCCAAGTCGCTCAGGGGCACCCCTTTTTGCGCCACGTCATTGGCCGTTGCCTGTTGTCCGCTGGTAATGGGGAGGTCTTGCGCAAAAGTCGGCGTCATCAGCCAAGCGCTGGAAAATGCAGCAAGGGCGGCGAGTGCCGCTTTGGATTTCGCCATCAGGTGTATCGTCATATCGTGCTGCCGTCCCGGGTGTAACTTGATAGTTTACGCACGATTTTGCGCTCAAGCCCTTGATTCGGCAACGTTTTTGGCTGTGTCATCAAACCAGCAAGGTCAAAAGTGGCGAAAATAGCGACATCTTTCTACTAAAACCATGGCCTTACTCACCATTCTTTGCTATCCCGACCCTAAGTTACACAAAGTTGCAAAACCTGTGGCGGTTGTTGACGCGGTCATCCAGAAACTGGTTTCCGACATGTTGGAAACCATGTACGAGGCCAAAGGCATTGGCCTGGCCGCGACGCAGGTCGATGTGCACCAACGCGTCATCGTCATCGACACCTCGGAAGAGCGCAACCAGCCCTTGGTGCTGATCAATCCTGAAATTACCTGGAAAAGCGAGGGCACCCATCTCAATGAGGAAGGCTGCTTGTCGGTTCCAGGCATTTACGATGGGGTCGTGCGCCATGACGCGGTGCATGTCACCGCGCTGGATGAAACGGGCAAAAGTCGCGTCATTGAAGCGCAGGAGATTCTGGCCGTCTGCATCCAGCACGAGATGGACCACCTGATGGGCAAAGTGTTCGTCGAGTATTTGTCGCCGCTCAAGCGCAACCGCATCAAGACCAAAATGCTCAAGATGCATCGCGAGGACGCACGTTGAAGTCTTTGGCGGAAAAACCGCTCAAGGTCATTTTTGCCGGTACGCCGGAATTTGCCCGAGTGGCGCTGGAGCGTATCCATGTTGCCGGCGCGCAGATTGTGTTGGTACTAAGCCAGCCAGACCGACCGGCCGGGCGTGGCATGAAACTGCAAGCCTCCAGCGTCAAGCAATATGCCCTCCAGCACGGCATGCCCATAGCGCAACCCCAGGGTCTGCGTCTGGATGGCAAATATGCGGCTGACGCCGCGGCCGCGCGCGATGCCATATTGCAAGCCGATGCAGACGTCATGGTGGTGGCAGCTTATGGCCTGATCCTGCCGCAGTGGGTTTTGGATGCCATGCTCACCCTGCGAGCCGATGGCAGCAAACGTTTGGGTTGCCTGAATATCCATGGTTCGTTGTTGCCGCGCTGGCGCGGTGCGGCGCCGATTCACCGCGCCATCGAAGCCGGTGATGCCCACACCGGTGTCACCATCATGCAAATGGACGCGGGTCTGGACACCGGTGACATGCTGCTGCAACAGACGCTACCGATAGCCGAAGACGACACCACAGCCACCTTGCATGACAAGGTGGCGGAACTGGGGGCCAATCTGGTGGTGCAGGCGCTAGAACGGGCGATACAGGGGGAACTTCGGGCTGAAAAGCAAGCTCAGGATGGTGTGAACTACGCCCACAAGATCGAAAAGCACGAGGCGGCCATTCGCTGGAGCGAGGATGCCGTGTCAATCTGCCGTCGGGTGCGTGCCTTCAATCCATTCCCGGGTGCCAGCGCGGTACTGAACGGCGAGAGCATCAAAATATGGCGTGCCGAACCAGGCCCGGCAACCGCTGATGCGCCCGTTGGAACGGTTCTGGGCGTTGGAGATGCCGGCATTTTCGTAGCGGCGCGCGACGCCAGTGTGCGGCTGTTGGAATTGCAGCGGCCCGGTGGCAAGCGGTTGCCAGCAGCAGATTTTTTGCGCGGCTTTGATGTGCAGGTTGGCATGCAGTTTGATGTGAGCGTGGCCACCCGCGACGCGGTGGCGCCTTAATGGCCTATTTGCGCACGCTCATCCGCCACCCCGAATTCCGCCTGGGATTTTCCGAAATGGCCGCTGTGGCACCGGGCATTGCCGCCTGGGGCTTGATGACCGGCGTGGCCATGGTCAAGTCTGGCATGGGCACGGTGGAAGCCCTGTTTATGGCGGCCACGGTATTTGCCGGTAGCGCCCAATTGGCCGCCATTCCGCTGATGCTGGCTGGGGCGCCGGTGTGGGTGATCCTGGCGACGGCGTTTTGCGTCAACCTGCGCTTCGTGGTGTTCAGCGCCCACATGCGGCAATACGTGATGCACTTGCGACTGCGCATGCGCTTGCTTGCTGGCTACCTCACCGGAGATCTGACGTACGTGCTGTTTATCAAACAGCACCCGCAGCCAGCTACTGACGAAGCGGGCCGCTTCGGGCAGATCGCCTACCTGCTGGGCAATGGCAGCATCAATTGGTTCAGTTGGACCAGCAGCAGCCTGCTCGGCGTGATTTTGGCCAATTTCATTCCGACCAGTTGGGGCCTCGGCTTTGCCGGCATTCTGGCGCTGGTGGGAATGACCTGTTCATTGGCGTCCAGCCGTTTGCGTTGGGTTGCCGGGGGCGTGGCAGCCTGCGCCGGCGTGGCGGCCTTTGCACTGCCGATGAAGCTCAACATTCTGGTGGCCATTGCCGCATCGGTCGCCCTGTGCTTGCTGCTGGAAAAAACGCCTTGGGGCGGTGCGCCCCGGCCAAAAGTGGCGCATTGATATGACGCAGATGTTCAGTGGCGATGTCAACCTGGGCCACATGGTCACGATTACCGCGCTGGTCTGCGTCTCGGTGGTGGCGCGCTGCCTGTTCTTTATCTCCAGCAGCGAGTGGACTCTGCCCGATTGGGCGCAACGCGGTTTGCGCTATGCCCCCATGGCCGCCTTGTGCGCGGTGATTGCGCCAGAAGTCGTCATGAGCCAGGGACATCTCATTCATAGTCTGGAAGACGCGCGTCTTTACGGCGTGGCGGCGGCGATGGCATTTTTCTTTGTTCGCCGTGGCGTGGGTCAGGTGGTTTTGGGTGCCATCGTCTGTGGCATGGCGGTCTACTTGCCGATGCATATCGGCTTGGGTTGGTAATTTAACCAGCGGGTTACGAACCCGACTTGATCGGAATCAGCGCCTGAAGCGGGTGTCGGCTCCTACAATCTGCACTACTCTTCTGCTCTTCCAACCAAGGTGATTCCATGAACGTAATCCGTTTTTCTGATCTGTGCGCCCAAGGCAAAGTAGCGGGCAAACGCGTGTTTATCCGCGCCGACCTGAATGTGCCGCAAGACGATGCCGGCAACATCACCGAAGACACCCGCGTGCGTGCCAGCGTACCCTGCATTGAAATGGCGCTCAAAGCGGGTGCCGCGGTCATGGTTACTTCGCACCTGGGCCGTCCCACGGAAGGTGCCTTCACCCCCGAGGATTCTCTGGCTCCCGTGGCGCGCCGCATGGGCGAACTGATGGGTCGCGAAATCCCCGTCGTTGCCAATTGGGTGGACGGCGTGAGCGTGGTACCGGGCCAATTGGTGATGCTGGAAAACTGCCGCGTCAACAAAGGCGAGAAGAAAAACAACGAAGAACTCGCCAGGAAAATGGCCGCCTTGTGCGACATCTTTGTGCATGACGCCTTTGGTACGGCTCACCGCGCCGAGGCCAGCACCTACGGCATCGCCCAGTTCGCACCCATCGCCTGTGCCGGCCCGCTTTTGGCGGCCGAGATGGACGCTATTTCCAAGGCACTGCTGGCTCCCAAGCGTCCTCTGGTGGCCATCGTGGCAGGCTCCAAGGTCTCGACCAAGCTGACCATTTTGAAGAGTCTGGCGGCCAATGTGGACCAATTGATTGTCGGTGGCGGCATTGCCAACACCTTCATGCTGGCAGCGGGTCTGAAGATTGGCAAGAGCCTGGCTGAGCCGGATCTGCTGGACCAGGCCGTGGCCGTCATCGAAGCCATGCGCGCCCGGGGTGCTGCCGTCCCGATCCCCACCGATGTGGTCACCGCCAAGAGTTTTTCCGCGGATGCGGTTGCCACCACCAAACTGGCGACAGAAGTGGAAGACGATGACCTGATCCTGGACATTGGCCCGGTCACCGCCCAAACCCTGGCGACCCAGTTGAAATCTGCCGGCACCATCGTCTGGAATGGGCCAGTTGGCGTGTTTGAATTCGCGGCCTTTGAAGGCGGCACCAAGACTATTGCCCATGCGATTGCCGAATCCAGTGCCTTCTCGATTGCCGGTGGCGGTGACACGCTGGCGGCGATTGCCAAGTACGGCATCGAAAAGCAGATTGGCTACATCTCCACTGGCGGAGGCGCTTTCCTCGAGGTGCTGGAAGGAAAAACGCTGCCGGCCTTTGAAATTCTGACCCAACGCGCGTCGAATTAGTTGGTAGCCCCGATAGGGCAGGGGTAGGGAAACCGGGGCCTTAGGCCATTTAGGCCCTGATAAAGATCAGTAAAGCGTTTGGGCGTTCTAAAAATGCGCGGGAGGGTGTTCGACTGAGTCTGGTTTTGGCGCTACCATTGAAGGAAATACTATTCGATTTTGCATGCCCTCATCTTCTGAAAATGCAACCGCAGAGCAAGCAGCGCGCACGCTAGTCAAGCTGTGTTCGGGAGTTTTGCCCGTTTGGGCCCGCCAGTTGGCGGCCTCGCGTGCCCAGTCTGAATTGGCTGTTTCTGAAATGATGCAGGCGTTTGCAAGCATAGGGCCCCATTTGCAATCTGCGCAGCGCCAGTCGCTGGAAATTACCGATGCCTTGAGCCATGACGATGGCAAGATCATCGGCCTGGCGCAAATCTGCGCACAAACCCTCGCTCCCCTGCGCCAGCATGCCCAATTGCCCGAGGGCGGCGCCAAGGCCATTGATACCGTGATTGAACTGGTCAGCAACGCCATTGCTGCCATCGAAAACATCAACCGACCCTTTTCCCAAGAAACCCAGGTGGTGGCGGAACAGGTTGAGCGCATGTACATTGGTTTTCAGTATCAGGACCGCATCAGCCAGATGATTGCCTTGTTGGAGGGCGACATTGCACGCCTGCAACAGGCATTGGATGGACCGAGCGGGGATGTTCCCGAGTTACAAGCCTG
Organism: uncultured beta proteobacterium; assembly: GCA_903870955.1. Lineage (GTDB taxonomy): Bacteria > Pseudomonadota > Gammaproteobacteria > Burkholderiales > Burkholderiaceae_C > Allorhodoferax. Next base: position 1,589 of record CAIQEX010000120.1, on the reverse strand, counting down.
GCTGGACGGCCTGGAGTCCCAATACGCGATGGCTGAGCAGCGCCAAAACCATTTGGGTGCCGGGCATGCTGGATCTGACGCGAACGGTAGCGACGAGACAACTTTTTTCTAAGAGGGTGATATGGCTAAGACAATTTTGGTGGTGGACGACTCCGCAAGTTTGCGCCAGGTGGTGAAGATGGCCTTAACAGGTGCGGGTTACAACGTGCTGGAAGCCGGTGATGGACAGGCGGCCCTGGCATTGCTGGATGGCCGTCAGATAAACATGGTCGTGTGTGACGTGAACATGCCTGTGATGAATGGTATTGAGTTTGTTAAAGCGGCCAAGCAATTGCCAGCCTACAAATTCCTGCCGATTCTGATGCTCACCACCGAGAGCCAGGAAGAGAAAAAAGAGCAGGGCAAGGCAGCCGGTGCCAAGGCCTGGATGGTCAAGCCTTTTGCGCCAACCCAACTGGTAAACGCCGTTTCCAAGCTTTGCACCTAGGGTGCCCATAGGACCGTTCGGCCCTGGTTGCAGTGCCGCAATGGCCCGGAATGCTAGAGGGAGAGATCATGGATGAACGCTTTGAATTGCCTGCCGAGCTGAACATTTACAGCACGCTGGAAACGCGTGATGCTATGTTGGCGTGGGTGGCCGAGCAGGCCCCCAAAGGCAAAGAGTATCTGGAAATTTCAGCGCGCGATGTGCAGGAAGTGGACGGATCGGGTTTGCAACTGCTGGCCGCATTGGGTCACGGTGAGCAACGCTGGCATTTGGTGGAGGCCAGTTCTGCCTTTGTTGAGGCCTGCCGCATCATGGGCTTTTCCAACTGGCTGGATAGCCGTTATCTCAAGACCGGAGCTTCCTCATGAGTATGGACGCAGATCTGGAATTTATTGCCCAGGCCATGCCGGCCTTCATCAGTGAGGCGGCCGAGCAAATCGAAGCCATTGAAACCCTTCTGCTGGAACTCGAAGAGCAGCCCGACAACCGGGAGTTGCTGGACTCCCTGTTTCGCTGCGCCCATACCGTCAAAGGTTCGGCGGGCATATTCGGTCTAAACCGGGTGGTGGAATTTACCCACCATGTAGAGACCCTGCTGGACAAGATGCGCGACGGCGAACTGGTGCTCAACCCCAGCATCAACACCTTGTTGTTGCAGTGCAATGACCAGATCAAGTTTCTGGTCGATACCGCAGCCGATGAAAGTGCCGACACGCCTGAACAAAAAGACCAGCGTGCCGATTTGGTCGTGCAATTGCGGGCCTTGACCGAAGGCGGCGCGGCTGCCGCGCCTGCTGCCGCTGCTGTGAGTGCCTCCGTTGACCAGGCACCGGCAGTAGAGCGCCTGTGGACCATTTCAGCCAGCTTTGGCCCGGAGACGTTTCGCAACGGCATGGACCCCTTGTCGATTTCCCGCTACCTCCACGGCATGGGCACAGTGGTGTCAGTGCGCTGCGGCGAAGATGGCGTGCCGCCGCTGGTCAATCTCAATCCCGAAAGCTGCTACCTCAGCTTTGTTATGCAATTGCAAACCACGGCCAGTCGCGAGGATATTGAGGGCGCCTTCAGCTTTGTGATTGACGACTGCGAGCTTGACGTGGTG
>CAIQEX010000119.1 GCA_903870955.1 uncultured beta proteobacterium | reverse complement strand
GCGGAGTTGATGAACTGGGCCAGGCCGATGACACCTGCCGCACCGCCCTTGTTTTCGTATTGCACGGTGTCGACCAGCTTGGATGCCAGCAAGGCCTTGCCGAATTCACGCCCCATGCCATCCCAGCCGCCGCCGGGGTTGGCTGGAATCATCATCTTCAGATTGGCGGCTGCGCGGGCGCTCAAAGGCAGGCCGGCCGTAGCGGCCAAAACGGCCATGGATTTCAAAAATGTATCGCGACGCATAGTGCTCTCCGTGGATTAAAAACAAACCTATGATGCGCAGCCAGCCTGTCATTCGCCTGTCCAAAAACCTAGGGAAAACACGGGGTTCCATGCAACTGCTCCTGATCGAAGACGACGCCGCCCTGGGTATGGCCCTGGAGCGCAGCCTGACGCGCGCGGGCATGCGGGTGCACAGTTGCGGCGACGGTGCGCTGGCCCTGGCGTTGTGGGTCAAACTGCAACCCGATGCCGTACTGCTGGACCTGAACCTGCCCGGTCTGGATGGCCTGCAGTTGCTCACCCAGGCCCGCAAGGCCGGCCTGACCACGCCCGTGGTCATACTTACCGCGCGCGGCACCGTGGGCGACCGGGTGCTGGGGCTGAACCTGGGGGCTGATGATTACCTGCCCAAGCCCTTTGATCTGGACGAACTCGAGGCACGTCTGCGCGCCCTGCACCGGCGTAACCAGGCCGAACGCATGGTGCGTGACGAAAGCGTGCAATTCGGTCCGTTGCGCTATGACCGCGACAACGGCCCGGTCTACCTGCACCAGCGAATCCTGGACTTGCCCCCGCGCGAACTGGCGCTGCTGCGCGCCCTGATGACCAAGCCCGGCCATGCCATGGCCAAGGAGCGACTGTTTGAAATCGTGTTTCCCGGCGAGACCCAGGTGCAGTACGAGGCCATTGAAGTGGTGGCTTATCGTCTGCGCAAGAAATTGGCTGACACCGGCCTCACGCTCATGACCCTGCGCGGCGTGGGCTATTTGCTCAAAGCGGATGTCTGACTGGTTGCGCCACCTGCGTGCCACGCGCTCCTTGCGGCGTGACTTGCTCATCGGCATCCTGCTGCCGATTGCGCTGTTTGTGGTGGTGGACACCGTGAGCGTCTACCGACAGGCACTGGCCGCGGTAAATGTGGCCTACGACCGCACGCTATTGGCTTCGGCCAAGTCAATTGGCGAGTTGCTGGAGATAGAAGGCGAGGGCAGCGCCGCCCGCATTCGTGCCCGTGTACCTTATGCGGCCCTGGAGGCCTTTGAGGCCGACAACCGCAGTCGCATGGTCTATCGTATTTCCGATGCGCGCGGCCAATGGCTGGATGGCGACGCAGCGCTCACGGCCTGGCAGGGAACCCTGCCACAGCAGGGGCCGTATGCCGCACTGGTGGATTTTTACGACGACCAGATTCATGGCGAGGCGGTGCGCGTGGCGGTGCTGTTGCAACCCGTGGCCACAGCGCACGAGCGCGCCATGGCCACGGTGCAGGTGGCTGAAACTCTTGAACTGCGCCACACGCTGGCAAGACAAATATTGCTCGACACGCTGCAACGCCAGGCGCTGCTGATTGCCGTGATTGCCGCTGTGGTGTGGTTTGTGGTGCAGCGCGTGACAAGCCCGGTGCGCCAGCTCAGCCGGCGTCTGGATCAGCGCAGCGAAGACGACCTCACGCCGATTTATGCCCCTGAGTTGCCCGGCGAAATCCAGCCGCTCACCGAGGCCGCCAATCGCGTGATGTCCCGGCTGCAGCATTTGCTGGACCACCAGCAGCGCTTTGTGCGTGATGCGGCGCACCAGTTGCGCACACCGCTGGCTGTACTCAAGGTGCAGGTGCAATCGGCTTTGCGCGGGGACTTGGCACCACACGAGGCGCTGCAGGGCATTGAAGCGACCGTGAACCGCGCGACCCAGCTGACCAACCAGATGCTGACCTTTGCCAAGGTGGAGCAGTTGCGCCAGCAGCAAAGCTTCGAGCCTCTGGACTGGGCCGAGTCGCTGCGCGCCCTGGTGCTGGAAATGTCGCCCCTGATTGCCGAGAAGGACCTGGACTTTGAACTGGACGCGCAGGTTTGCCTGGTGCAGGCTCACGAGTGGATGCTGCGCGAGATGGTGCGCAACTTTCTGCACAACGCAATACGCCACAGTCCGCTGGGCGGCACCTTGCTGCTGCGCTTGAAGCAGTCCGATGGCGTGGCCATGCTGTTGATTCGCGATGCTGGAGGCGGTATTTCAGAGGAACTGCGCGTGCGCCTGTTTCAGCCTTTTGCCACGGCGGGTGGCCACGCGGGTGCTGGTCTAGGTTTGACAATTGCGCGCGAAATCGCTGTGGCGCTGGGGGGCACGGTGCAGTTGCAGAACCGCGTTGAAAGCGGGGTCATTTGCGGTCTGGATGCCAGCATTGGCCTGCCTATGGCAGGGTCACTTGGCCGTGCGAAGGTAGACCTGTCCACTTGAACCGGTGACAAGCCTTGCATTTTTTGCATGAGCGCTCACTTGCGTTCCTGTATGCACACTTCGGCATTGGCTTTTTATTCTTTGGTGGTCTGCGCCAGGACATGCGGGTGTTTCTGGCTGAGAAGCCTTTCCTGGACTGTGCCGGTTTGCAGGTGACCGATGAAATGCGCGT
>CAIQEX010000118.1 GCA_903870955.1 uncultured beta proteobacterium | reverse complement strand
GCCTGGCGCAGAAGTTGATCGGCCTCCATGTCCTGCGCCTGCGGATAAAAAGTCACGCCAATACTGGCCGAGCCTTGCAGCACCACGCCGCCAACATGAACCGGTGCAGCAGCGGCTTCAAGCAGGCGGCTCAGCAACGGCAGGCAACTGGATTCATTTTCCAGGTCGATCAGTACCGCTACAAATTCGTCGCCACCGAGTCGAGCCAGCGTGTCGCCTTCGCGCAAGGTGGCTTTCATGGACGTTGCCAGATGAACCAACAACTGGTCACCCATGTCATGTCCGTAGCGGTCGTTGACATTTTTGAACCCGTCCAGATCCAGGTAGGCCACGGCAAGTTGTTGCCCGCGACGCTGTGCCTGAGCCATGGCCTGTTTCAGCCGGTCTGCCAAAAGCAAACGGTTGGGCAAATTGGTCAATGCATCGAAATGGGCTATGTGCTCAAGCTGCTTTTGGTGTTCCTTGATGCCCGTGATGTCCGAGAACAAGGCGACATACTGCTGTGCGTTGCCATGCCCATCGCGTACCGCACTGATGGTCAGCAGTGCCGCGTAATGGTCACCGTTCTTGCACCGGTTCCAGATTTCGCCGGTCCAGTGACCCTGCACCATCAAGGCTTTCCACAGGGCTTCATAGAATGCTTTGTCCTGGCGACCGGAGCTGAGAATGCGCGGCGTCTGGCCGATGGCTTCCTCGCGGCTGTAGCCCGTGATACGGATGAAGGCCTCGTTGACTTCGACGATGGTGCCCTGGGCATCGGTGATCATGATGCCTTCACGGGCATGGCCAAACACGCTGGCGGCGAGCCGAACCTTTTCTTCTTCCTTCCTGCGCTCAGTGACGTCCTGCACCAGCCCGGCCAGTCGGACCACGCGCCCGCTGCCGTCGCGTTCGGGAAAGCCTTTGGCGATGCAGGGCCGAAGTTCACCATCGGGTTGCACCGATATCAGTTCGAGTTCGTAGGGCGTACCGTCCGCTACCGCCTTGCCAACCGCTTCAAAAAGTATTTTTGTACTTTCGGGGGTGTACAACTCGGCTTGCCCCTCCAGATTCGGAACCCCCTGGGCTGGGTCTCGCCCGAGTATGCGAAACATTTCTGGCGACCAAGTGACGATGTTGTTGTCCACCTCCCATTCGAAACTGGCCAGGCGCGCCATGCTCTCCGTGCGCTCCATCATGATCTGGCGACGCCGCAGCGCTTCCTCGGCCTGGTATTTCTCGGTCACGTCACTGAACACCAAAACCACGCCAACAATCTGATTGTTCGCATTGCGAATCGGTGCGGCACTGTCCGCTATCTGGTATTGGCGTCCATCACGCGCAAGCAGTGCGGTGTGATTTGCCGTGCTCACCACTTCACCACGCTGCATCACCAATTGCGCCGGGTTGTCCAAGGTCAGGTGGGTCTCGGCGTTGACAATGCGAAACACGTCACTCAGCGGGCGACCCAACGCATCGGCCAACGTCCAGGCGGTCATGCGCTCGGCGGTGGGGTTCATGCGGGTGACCCGGCCTGTCTCGTCGGTGGCGATCACCGCGTCGCCAATGGAGTCCAGCGTAATAGCCAGATTTTCCTCACTTTGCGCTAGAGCAATGAGGGCCAGTCGGCGCTCTTCCTCGGCGGCAGAACGAAGACGCATTTCATCTCCACGCTCTGTCGCGAAGCGGTTGATCGCTTCGACCAACACATCGATTTCGTCACGGTAGCTACCGGCGGTCTTCCTGGCCAGTGACAGCAGCGGTGCGCCCTCGGCGTGCCCAAGCCGGGTCACGTCGCGTGCCAGTTGATGCAAATGTCTGGCAATGGTTCCGTAGATGATGGCAAACAGAACCAGGGCCAAGCCGACGATTTTGGCCAAGTCAGTCAGCACCAGTGTTTTCAGCGTGCTCGCGATCTCGGCATTGACCTCGGCGTACGACTCCGAAAGTCGAAGCGTACCAATGACCGTCTTGCGGTCCGGCGCCATGATCTGCAGGCTCCACAGGCGATCGACCGGGCCATTGAAACCAGGCAAACGCACATCGCCCACCGTTTTGTCCAGCGCGAGCACCTCGGCTCTAACCACCACGCGGGATGCCACGATGCCGGTGAGCAGCGCATTCAACCCCGCAACGTCGTACTGCCAGAGCGAATTTGAAATGGCAAACAGGCTTTGTTCAGCCACTTCCCGGGCCGAGGCGTGGGCATGACTCAAGGCCTTCTCGCGTTCGTGTGCAAAGCCGAAAGCAGTAGCCAATGCAAAAACGCTCAAGCTGGCCAGTAGAACCCATTGCAGGACTCTGAGCGCGAGAACCGAATGGCGAAAATAGCCCATGGCTACTTCCTGGTCCAGATCGCTGAATACGCGGCCTCAAAACCCAGGTTTGATTCAATCCCCCGATTGCCCGTGGCTTTGAGCAAGTCCGTAGTGACCAAAATGGGTTGGGACTGAAAACCACTGGGTGCGGTGCCAGCCAGCCCGCGGTT
>CAIQEX010000117.1 GCA_903870955.1 uncultured beta proteobacterium | reverse complement strand
GCGCACCTCGGGTCGCGAAATCAGCGTTGACGCCCTGGAGGCACACGGTGGACAAAGCGGCACGGAGCGTCTGGAATGGTTGCAAAGTGGACTCGACATCAGCCACCACAGTGCCGAAGACATGGCCTATTGGCGTGCTGCGGGCCAGCAACTGCTGCACTGCCTGGAGGCATTGCCAGCGGTGCAGCGTGCGGTGTTTCTGCTGCACCATGAGGACGGCGCCACGTTGGAGGAACTGGCCCATTCGCTGGAACTGGGTTTTGAGACCGTCAAAAGCCGACTGCGCTACGCCCTGCAAAAGTTGCGTGGCTGTATGCAAGGCTATTTGCAGGCAGGGGGATCGATATGACCGAACTGCGTGACGCCCGTTTGAAGAAAGCGCTGGAGGCCGCTCCTGACGCTGGGGTGCGCCCCGCGCTCTCTGTTTCAAACACCATTCGCGCGGCGGCCCGCAATGCCTTGCCGACCGCCGCACCCAAGCACGCTGCTACACGTTGGTGGCTGGTTTTATGGCAGAGCTTGGGTCAGCCCCGTTCAGCCTGGGGTGCCGCGTTTGCCACCGTGCTGGTGGCCGTTTTGGTGACCTTGATATGGGTGCGTGAGCCGATACCGGATGCGCGGCCGGTTGCCCCCCCAATCAATTCTCCTGCACCCACCGCAGTGGAGCTCACTGAAAAGAAAGCAAGCCGCTCCGCGCCGGAAGCTGCACCCGCAACTGAGTCGGCACCTAAGTCGGCACCTAAGTCAGCCCCTGCGCCAGTTCCAGCACCGTTAGCCGCAATGGCACCTGCGACCGTGCCGTTGCCCGTCGCGGCAAAAGCCAGTCCGGAAACGCCGCCAGACCAAGCTGCGCAAAGTGCGCCAAGCGCCAAGCAAAGCGCAGAGACCTTGAGCCAACGCGAATTGCAATCCCGCGCGGAGGTTGCAGGGGCCGTTCAGATGAAGATGGCAAAGTCAGCTCTGCCAAGCCTATCGGCGGACGACAGCCCGTCAGCCAATGCGGGTACCCAAGCGAACAGCCTGGAGACGTGGGACACCTTGTCGGTACAGCAGGGCGAACGGTCGGTGAAGTTGGATCGTGCCCAAGGCAAAAAACTCTTTGCACTGGTGCAGCGCTTGCAACGGCGCTTTTCTACCGCGCTAGATACAGACTCTAATGCATCCACCGGGGCGCCCAATTTGCTGATTCAGGTGGTTGCGCAAGAGCAGGTGTTAGCGACCTTCACCCTCAGTGATCAGGTTGCCCGCTGGACTCCCCAGGGCCGCACGACAGCCAGCGGGAAATTGAATGCGACACAACTTGCGCAACTGATGCAAGCCGTGCGCGAGGCCGGGGATGGCGCGGCACGTTGACTGACAGGAATGGCGTGGCAACTTCAAATGGAGGCGGCTCTCTGGCTACTCTCCTGACTTGAACATTCTGGGAAACGTGGTTGGTAGTTCCCGATCCTTGATTCGATAGGACATGGCCACCCGTCCCTGCACGCCATCCGTCATGCCGGACTCTTCAAGAAAGTTGGCGTCCAACATCCGCTTGCGAAAAGCACTCTTGTCCATCGCGCGCCCAAGCACCACTTCATAGGTTTTTTGCAGTTGCGGCAACGTAAACGGTTCGCGCAAAAGAAAGGCCGGGAGCGATGTGTATTCCACCTTGCTGCGTAACCTGGCGACGGCTGCAGACAGAATCTGTCGGTGATCGAATGCCAGACGCTTGCGCAATGCATCGTCCGCAGGAAACCATTGCGATTCCAGGGATGGGGCTGGCGTTTGGGCATCCACCTCGGGTGCCTGAATCAGCGCAAAGTATGCGTGCGTCGTGGACCACCCGCGCGGATCCCGGCTCTCGTCGCCCCAACTGCCGAGTTGCTCTAAATAGGGGGTCGTAACGCCCGTCTTGGCCTTCAGTTTTCGCACGGCGCACGCCAGTAGCGAGCTGTCCTGCTGCACATCGACAAATCCTCCCGGCAGTGCCCATTGGCCCGGAAAGGGGTCTTGCGGGTCGGCTGGCCTGCGCACCAACAGCACGGTTAGCGTGTCGTTGCGAAGCGCAAATATAACGACATCCACGGTGACCAGCGGGCGATCAAAAGTAGCCAGGGGAAATGCCGAACCGATTTTTTTCATAAGACCTCTTGACTTTGCGAATTAGGGTTGTACTATACAACTTATAAACGGTTGTACAGTACAACCGTATTCAGGAGTGAACCATGTTAGGAGTCAGATTCATCAAAGCCCAGCCAACAATGCACCTGATGCAATTCCGCAAAGGCCGCATCGTCCGGGAAGGTGCCGGACTGTCATTCTTCTACTACGCACCCAGCACGACGCTGGTGGCAGTTCCCGTCACCAGTCAGGACTGCGGCTTCATGCTGGAACTCGTAACCGCAGATTTCCAGAGCGTCACGGTCCAGGGCCGGGTCAGCTTTCGGGTTAGTAATCCGCAGCGCATTGCGGCGCTCATTGATTTCTCGTTGCTGCCCAACGGCAAAGGCTACGCCTCCCCAGAACACCTGATGCTGGCGGAGCGGGTTGGCATGCAGGCCAAAGTCATTGTTCAGCAAGCCGTGCAGGCCCTGGATCTGAAGGAGGCCCTCAAGTCATCCGCCTCCATTGCGCGGTCTGCGCAAGAACAACTTGGAAATCAAACCGAAATTGGGGCTTTGGGTCTGGAGATTCTGGGCGTGGCAATCGTTGCCATCAAGCCCGTGCCTGATATTGCCCGGGCTCTGGAAGCCACAGCCAGAGAATCCAACTTGAAGGCTGCGGATGATGCCATCTACCTTCGCCGCATGGCCTCGGTCCAGAACGAACGCTCGATTCGACAAAATGAGCTGGATACCGAAATTGCCGTGGAACAGAAGAAGCGCCAGATCCAGGAAACGCAAATGGAGGCCAAAGCCGTCGTCATGCGCCGGCAGAACGAATTGCGCGGCGAGCAAATGTCTTCGGATATTGAACTGGAGCAGCGGCGCAAGGATCTGGTGCTCGGTCAAGCCGACAATATTCGGCAACTGGCAGAAGCAGAGGCGTACAAGGTGAGCAGCCTGATGCAAGCCTTCGACAAGGTGGATGCACGGGTGGTGCAGGCACTCGCTGCAACCGGCATGCAACCGGGTCAGCTGATCGCCCAGGCTTTCGGCAACATTGCCCAAAATGCCGAACGCATTGGTCAGCTCAACGTCTCCCCCGAATTGCTGAATTCACTGATGCAAGGGGCAGCGCCAAAACTTGGCATTGCGCGCAAAGGTGACGTATGAGCAACGCAAGTTCAATGTTCCGCCCCGGCGGGGTCGAGCGCAAGATCGTGCTGGTAACGCGCCGCACGCGACTGGAGGAACTGGTCGCACGGCACAACACGCTGGCACAGGCGAAGTTTTATATCGAGCACCTGGGTGCTGACTTTGGCGACTACCTGCTGGAGAACGAAGCCTACTCCCATAGTCTGCGCGTCGCGGTGCAGACTTTGCAGGAGTGGGGTCGCTTCCAGATGCTGGACCGGTCGATGCTGCCCAACTTCGTATTCTCTGCGTCTGACATCGTGGTGGCACTCGGCCAGGACGGACTTGTCGCCAACATCCTCAAATATTTGAATGGTCAACCCCTTGTGGGCGTGAATCCGGAGCAGGGCCGATGGGATGGCATCCTGTTGCCGTTCGAGGCCAAGGATCTCGGTTTGCTGCTGCCCGAGGTGGCAGCGGAAAAGCGTGGCATCAAGTCGGTGACGATGGCACAGGCAAGCTTGTCCGATGGACAGTCGCTGTTGGCTGTGAATGATATTTTTATTGGCCCACGCAGCCACTCATCAGCACTGTACGAAATTAGCTATGACGGAAAGACAGAGTTTCAGTCCTCGTCAGGTTTGATTGTGTCGACCGGGTTGGGATCCACTGCCTGGATAAAAAGTGTCGTAACCGGTTCTTTGGCAATTGCCCGCTCTATGGGGATGGCGAAGCAGAAAAGTGATGGCTACCGGTATGAACCCATGCCCTGGGATTCTCCGACACTCGAGTTTGCGGTGCGCGAACCCTTTCCCAGCCGGACCTCCAAGGCATCACTGGTATACGGCCAATTTGGAAGCGATGAACCGTTGCGAATTCGGTCGCGAATGCCTGAAACCGGGGTCATTTTTTCCGACGGCATCGAGTCGGACTTTCTTCGCTTCACCGCTGGAATGGAGGCCACCGTGTCGATCTCTCCAGTGCAAGGGCGACTCGTCCATTGAATGTCCAGAAAGCTATAGGAACAACCGCGAGCCGACAAGCTGATTGGCAAAGTGGATGCAAGGGTTGATATCTGCGTGAACCCACACCCTTTCGATTCACGGCTGCCAAACGAAACTTCTGCTAGCTGCCCATCAGCACGGTCCGGGATACCCATGCACGCGTCCAAGTTGATTGCTCCGATCACTCGAAACATATTCCTAAAACGTACCAATTTTGATACAATTTCACATGGAAAGAAAAACAAATCCTATGCTAGGAGCGCGATTCTTTAAGACGGACGCCGGGGGTGAACCGCTGCGCGACTGGTTGAAAGGCCTACCTGTCATCGATCGCAAGACGATCGGTGAGGACATCAAGACTGTTCAATTTGGATGGCCATTGGGGATGCCTTTGGTTGACCATTTGGAAAGTGGTATTTGGGAGGTTCGCAGTAGGCTTGGCACGCGCATCGCTCGGGTGCTATTTGCACTCGATGGTGACACTATGGTGTTGCTGCATGGCTTCATCAAGAAAGAACAAAAAACGCCGAGGCAGGAACTGGATTTGGCGAAGGATCGACTCAAACAACTGAAGAGGGCAAAATGACAAAACAAAATCTGGGAAGCGACTTTGATGACTTTCTCGCCGAGGAGGGGATGCTTGAAGAAGTCACGGCCGTGGCGGTAAAACGGGTTATCGCTTGGCAAATTGAGCAAGAAATGAAAGCTCAGAAGATGACGAAGACTGCAATGGCCAAGAAGATGAGGACAAGTCGCGCGTCTCTGAACCGCTTGCTTGATGAGAACGATACAAGCCTGACTTTGACTACATTGGCCGGTGCGGCCGCCGCGCTCGGGCGTCGAATCAAGCTGGAGTTGGCTCCAGTTTGATTGCTTCCGTCGAACATCCAGGCATCCGTCCCCTTCAAAACTGACTGACTGCTGCGGAGCAATCTGACTGTTGTATCGACGCTTTGTAGCGCGGTATTGACTTAAATTTTTCGGTCATTGCGCCTACTGCCCGAGCGAAGTCATTGCCGTTTCTTCTCTCGCTGCGCGGCAAGGGGATACGCCGGGCTCCTCATGGTGGGGTACCACAAATCGTCGCTCGCCCTTGCCCCTCCTGCGCGCCAACCCCACCGGGACAACCAGACAGCCGCCAGTCGTCTACAGCCGCAATCAGCCCGTCAGAGAAATTCCAGGCCGAAATCCGACCACTCCTGTGGCCACAATCCTGCTTTTACAGACAGGCATTTTTAGAGCTGAACTTTGACAAATCAGCTCGCCCAACCATGCCACCAACAGGTTGGCAACTCGGCATACGGTGCGATGCCGGCATCCCGGAGTTTTCAACCCCGTGAAGGGGGGACCAAAACATTTGCACGAGAATTCCGTTTGTTGTGGTCCATCCGACCATGCCCCTCATGCCAGAACAGGTTTCTCAACCCCGCAGCCCATTAATTCCTGAACTTTCAGAAAATACTGAAAATTCAGAAAGATCAAAACTATGGACTTGCCACCTCTCACCCAACGCTTTGTTTTGCACTTCGGAGAAATGGGCAGCCGCTGGGGCATCAACCGCACGGTCGGACAGATCTACGCGCTTCTCTACGTGTCACCCAAGGCGATGAATGCCGATGAAGTCGGGGAAGCGCTGGGATTTTCCCGCTCCAACGTGAGCATGGGTCTGAAGGAACTGCAATCCTGGAATCTTGTCCGGCTCATCCACCAACCCAACGACCGACGCGAGTATTTCAAGGCGCCGGAAGATGTGTGGGCCATTTTCCGGACCCTGGCGGCTGAGCGGCGCAAGCGGGAAATTGACCCCACGCTGTCGATGCTGCGCGACGCCTTGATGGAGCAACCCAGCGTGGCCGCCGACATTCACGCCCAGGAGCGCATGAAGCAGATGCATGGCTTCATCGAGTTGATGACCGACTGGCTCGATGACGTGCAAAAGATGGACTCGGCCACGCTCACCAGCCTCATGCAAATGGGCTCCAAAGTGCAAAAGCTGCTGGAGATCAAAGACCGGGTGAAACAGGTATTCACCGGAAAGCCGCCCACCCACACGGCCACGGTGCCGGACGCCGACCTGCAGTCCCCTGAATTGCCCTTGCCAGGAGGTGACCATGGAAAGCTTTGACCCGGTCGTTCTGGCGCGCATCCAGTTTGCGGCCAACATGACTTTTCACATTCTGTTTCCCACCATCAGCATTGGCATGGGTTGGGTGCTGCTGTTCTTCAAGACCCGTTTCATTGCAACCGCTGAGCAGCATTGGATGGACGCTTACCAGTTCTGGGTCAAGGTGTTTGCACTGACCTTCGCCCTCGGGGTGGTGAGCGGCATCACCATGAGTTTTCAGTTCGGCACCAATTGGCCCGGCTTTATGAATACGGTGGGCAATGTTGCCGGTCCACTGCTGGCGTATGAGGTGCTCACCGCATTCTTTCTGGAAGCCACCATGCTTGGCATCATGCTGTTTGGCCGCGGGCGTGTCAGCGAGCGGGTTCACACCACGGCAACGTTTCTGGTGGCCTTTGGCACCACCATGTCCGCCTTCTGGATCCTGGCTCTCAATTCCTGGATGCACACGCCGGCAGGCTTCGAAATGATTGACGGCAAAGCACATGTGACGAGCTGGATTGCGGTGATCTTCAACCCGTCCTTCCCCTACCGTTTCACGCACATGCTGATCGCCTCCGGACTCACGGTGTCGTTTCTGTTGGCCGGACTCTCGGCCTACCGCTGGCTCAAAGGTGACAAAGGCAAGGCAGTGCAAGCGTCGTTGCGCACGGGTGTCTATGCGGCGGCTTTCCTCATCCCATTGCAGATCGCGGTAGGCGATCAACATGGCGTGAACACCTTGCACTACCAGCCCGCAAAGATTGCTGCCATGGAGGCCATCTGGGAAACCCAAAAGGGCGCCCCGGCTGTGCTGTTTGCTGTGCCCGACAAGGACACGCAAACGAACCGGTTTGAGATCGCCATCCCCAAGCTGGCCTCTTTGTACCTGACCCACGCCTGGGACGGTGAGGTCCGGGGCATCAAGGACTTTGGCGCGCAGCACCCGCCCGTGGCACCCGTGTTCTGGGCCTTTCGCATCATGGTGGGTATGGGCATGTTGATGCTGGCGGTTAGCTGGCTCGGCAGTTGGCAGTTGCGTAAAAGCGCCTTGCAACCCTGGATGGCAAAGGTGCTGGTGGGCATGACCTTTGCCGGCTGGGTGGCTTTGGTTGCGGGCTGGTACACCACAGAAATCGGCCGCCAGCCCTGGCTGGTGCAAGGCGTGCTGACCGCTGCACAGGCGGCGTCCAAAGTGCCTGCCAGCAATATCGCCTTCACCCTGGCGATGTACCTCAGCACCTACGCCATGTTGCTCTCGGCCTATGTGAGCGTGGTCTTCCACCTGGCGCGAAAAGCGGCCAAAGCAGAGACGGGCATGCGCGTGGATGGCAAGCCTGTTGCCAGGACCGAAGCCATGACTAACCTGGGCTTGTCACATGCTTGAATCATCCAACGTGTTGTCGATACCGGACCTCACCCAGCAAGCCGGCTGGCTACCCCTGGTTTTCGCTTTGGTCATGGCACTGGCCATGCTGGCCTATGTGATTCTGGATGGCTACGACCTGGGCGTGGGCGTGTTGCTGCGCCGCGCCGATGACGAGGCGCAAAAGGACACCATGATCGCCAGCATTGGCCCATTTTGGGACGCCAATGAAACCTGGCTGGTGCTGGGCGTGGGTGTTTTGCTGGTGGCTTTTCCATTGGCTCATGGCGTGATTCTGGGTGCGCTGTACTTGCCCGTGGCACTGATGCTGACGTCACTCACGCTGCGTGGAGTGGCATTCGACTTTCGCGTCAAGGCGCGCGCTGAACACAAACCGCTATGGGACCGTGCGTTTTACGTGGGCTCGCTGTTGGCCGGTTTTTCGCAAGGCTTCATGCTTGGCGCCTTGGTCACCGGCTTTGCCGATGACTGGGGTAGCCAGGTTTTCAATGCCTTGATCGGTCTGTGCCTGGTCGCCGCTTACTGCTTACTGGGGGCCGGCTGGCTCATCATGAAAACCGAAGGCGCGTTGCAACTGAAGGCCGTGCGCTGGGCGCAGGGGAGCTTGTGGTTGACCGCTGCAGGAATCTTCGCCATCTCCATGGCGACGCCCTGGGTGAGCCAGCGCATTTTCGACAAATGGTTTAGCTTCCCCAACCTCGTGATGTTGCTGCCGATTCCCGCGATGACCGTCGCCTTGTTTGTGGTGATCGCGCGCAGT
>CAIQEX010000116.1 GCA_903870955.1 uncultured beta proteobacterium | reverse complement strand
GACACCGTCGACACACTCAAGGACACCCTGCGCATCTTTGCCGAAATGGTGGGCGGCATTACCGTCAAGCCCGAGGCGATGGAGCGCGCCGCCAAGCGCGGCTATGCCACTGCCACCGACCTGGCCGATTACATGGTTAAAAAGGGCCTGGCTTTCCGCGACGCACACGAAGTGGTGGCGCATGCAGTGAAAACCGCCATTGCCAAGGGCGTGGACCTGTCGGAATTGTCGCTCGCCGAGTTACAGGCATTCAACCCAAAAATCGAGGCCGATGTGTTTGAATGTTTAAGCCTGCGCGGCTCGCTTAACGCGCGCAATATCCTGGGTGGAACGGCGCCAGAACAGGTGCGGGCCCAAATTGTTCGCCATCGGGTCCGCCTGGCTTAGGTCCTCCGGCAACGCGTCAATCCGCTTGCAGGGCACCCAGGTCACAGCCCCGCAACAACTCTGTGGCCAGCTCAAAGTCATAGCTCGAAATCGCCGCATGAACCTCCGTGCCGTTGGCCAGCAAGGCTGTCAAGGTCGGCGCATGGGCCTCCCACAATTCGGTGGCGGTGGCATCGCTTTGGGTCACCAGTTCCTTGATGGTGACCAGCCTGGCAATGGCAAAGGCGCGCTGCTCCGGCGTGAGCTCGGTTGCCACAATGGCCTCCTGATTGACCTGCAGACCCGGTATGGCATTCATTTTGACCAGCAAACCATGCAACAACTCCTGGGTTTGCGCAATCAAGGCATTGCGGATCAAGGGTGAAGCGTGGGCATTCAGCAAGTGCTCCAGGTCGCCCGCCGTACCCGCCAAGCCCTGCATGCCCAGATTGGATGCGACGCCTTTCAGCGTGTGGGCCACCAACTCGGCCCCGGACGCATCACCCGCGTCCAGACAGCGGTGGACGCGGTCCAGCGCGTCGGTTTGGCCAACCATGAATTTGGTCAGCATGCTGGCGTAGAAGCGCAAATCGCCCGCTGTGCTGCGCAAACCCATGTCCACATCCAGGCCGGGAATTCCGCGCAGGGCGGCTTGCATGGCCGATGCATCAAAAGCCGCTGGCGTAATCCTTTGTGCAGGTCGAATGGCTGCAGTTCCCAAACCCGCCCGAGGCTTGACCCAAAGCAACAGGCTTTGCCAAAGCACGTCCGGGTTGATGGGCTTGGTGACAAAGTCATTCATGCCGGCCCGCATGCACAGGTCCCGGTCCGACTTCATCGCGTTGGCGGTCATGGCAACAATCGGCAAGTCTGGCCCGTGGTCCAGGCGGATCTGCCGCGAGGCGGTGACACCGTCCATCACCGGCATTTGCATGTCCATCAAGACCATGTCGTAGGGGCTGCCCTCGCGTGCGCGGTCAGCCACCAAGCCGATTGCCAGCAAACCGTTTTCAGCAATGTCCACCTGCATGCCCACATTGCGCAGCATTTCGCTGGCCACCAGCTGGTTAATTTCATTGTCCTCAACCAGCAGGATGCGGGCACCGGCAATGACCGTGAGGTTTTTCTCCAAGACACTTTGCCGATCGATTTGGCCGAGCCAGGTATGTTCCGGCGCATGCCCTTTGAGTTGCATCATGGTGTTGACCAGCAACGAACGGTTCACGGGTTTGGCCAGCACGTGGACCACGCCCACTTCCTCGGCCTCCTGCACGAGTTCCTGGCGCCGGTGCGCGGCCGTCACCATCAGCACCATGGGGGGTGTCTGTAACTTGAGCTTGCGCATTTCCCGCACCGTCTCGATGCCGTCCATGCCCGGCATAACCCAGTCCATCATCACAAACTCGTAAGGCGTACCCTCAGCCACAGCCGATTGAAGAGCGACCAAGGCTGCCAACCCTGAGTTGGCATGTTGCACATCAAAACCAATCGCAACCAGCATGTCGCACAAAATCAGCACTGCGGCTTCGTTGTCGTCCACCACCAGGACCCGACTTCCATGCAGGTCGATACTGGGCAGGGTGGTGATTTTTTCTTCGGAACCGACCGCGAGCTCGGCGCTGAACCAAAAGGTAGAACCCTTGCCGAATACGCTCTCGACACCCACCGTGCCGCCCATGGCCTGGGCCAGGCTCTTGCTGATGGCCAAGCCCAGGCCAGTCCCCCCATATTCGCGGGTGGTGGACTTGTCCGCCTGCTCAAAACTTTTGAAGAGGCGCGACATTTGCTCGGGTGTCAGGCCAATGCCCGTATCCGACACCGAGAAGCGCATCAGCACATGTGAGTCACTGCTTTTCAAAACCGTGGCATTCAAACGCACTTCGCCGCTTTGCGTGAACTTGATCGCGTTGTTGGCAAAATTAATCAGTATCTGGCCCAGTCGCAGCGGATCGCCAAGCAGAATTTTGGGAATGTTGTGGTCGATATGGCACAGCAGTTCGAGGCCCCGCTGCTCGGCCTTTTCGGAGATCAGGTTGACCACGCTGTCAATCACCGATTCCAGTTCAAAGGGCACGCACTCCATTTCCAGCTTGCCGGCTTCGATTTTGGAGAAGTCCAAGATATCGTTGATGATGCCCAGCAGGTGCTCACCGCTTTGCTTGATCTTGACCAGATAGTCCTGGGTGCGCGGTGGAAGGCCGTTCTTCAACGCCAAAGTCGATAACCCAATAATGGCGTTCATCGGGGTTCGAATTTCGTGGCTCATATTGGCCAAAAATTCACCCTTGGCATTGGAAGCGG
>CAIQEX010000115.1 GCA_903870955.1 uncultured beta proteobacterium | reverse complement strand
GGTTGGCCAGACGCTGGTGGACGACCCACGTATCGCACTGGTTTCGGCCACCGGCAGCACCCGCATGGGCCGCGAAGTGGGCCCCCGCGTGGCGCAACGCTTTGGCCGCAGCCTGTTGGAACTGGGCGGCAACAATGCCGTCGTGGTCGCACCCTCGGCGGACCTGGACATGGCGGTGCGCGGCATTCTGTTTGCTGCGGTGGGCACCGCAGGCCAGCGCTGCACGTCCACACGCCGCCTGATCGTGCACGAAAGCGTGCGTGCTCAACTGCTGGCGCAACTCAAAAAGGCCTATGCCGCCCTGCCAATTGGCACGCCGCTGGCCACCGGCACGCTGGTGGGCCCGCTGATTGATCAGGGGAGCTTTGACGCCATGCAAGTCGCGTTGAATCAGGCCCGGGCAGAAGGCGGCACGGTGTTTGGTGGCGAGCGTGTGTTGGCCGACCAGTTCCCGAATGGGTATTACGTCACACCTTCGATTGTCGAAATGCCCGCGCAAACCGCCGTGGTGTGCCACGAGACCTTTGCGCCCATCCTCTACGTGCTGTCCTACACCACACTCGATGAGGCCATTGCCCTGCAGAACGGCGTGCCACAAGGCTTGTCCTCCGCCATCTTCACCTTGAATCTGCGCGAAGCCGAAACCTTCCTCTCCACCGGTGGCTCGGACTGCGGCATTGCCAACGTCAACATCGGGACCTCGGGTGCGGAGATTGGCGGCGCCTTTGGCGGTGAGAAAGAAACCGGTGGCGGCCGCGAATCCGGCTCCGACGCGTGGCGCGCCTACATGCGCCGGGCCACCAACACCGTCAACTACTCCAACCAGTTGCCACTCGCACAGGGCGTGAAGTTCGATGTCTGAACTGGGCCCCCGCGTTCGCGGATTGCGCAGCCAAAAGAGCTGGACGCTGGAGCGCGCTGCCAAGGCCACAGGCTTGGCGCGCTCGACACTCTCCAAGATCGAGAACGACCAGATGTCGCCCACCTATGACGCGCTGCTGAAGCTGGCGCAGGGCTTTGAAGTAGACATCAGCGAACTGTTTGAACCGCACGCGGCCGCTACAGGACAAGCGGCTGGCAGTGGCCGACGCAGCATCACCCGCGCAGGATCTGGCCAGCACTTGTCCACCCCGGTGTACCAGCACCTGCTGCTGTGCAACGACCTGTCCAACAAGTTGTTGACGCCGTTTCGCAGCACCATCACGGCGCGCGCCTTTGAGGACTTTGCAGACTGGGACCGGCACGCCGGTGAAGAGTTGCTCTATGTCCTGCAAGGTGAGGTCGAACTCTTCACGGAGTTCTACGAACCCGAGCGCCTGGCGTCTGGAGATTGCGCTTATCTGGACAGCCGCATGGGCCACCGCGTCATCAGCGCAAGCCCGGAAAATGCTGTGGTGTTGTGGGTCAGCACCACGCATCCACACGCCGTTTCGTCACCGGCCTGACCGGTCTTCCAAGAACGCCGCACGCACCCGAAAGGCACCTCCCATGCAGTTCTTTGATCAGGCCGCCGTGGCCCATGGCCTGCCCTATCCCGCCCTGATCGACGCACTGGCCACCGGCCTTCAACTGCCCATCGAATCGCCCGCCCGCAGTGTCTACACACCCAACGGCGACAGCAGCGCGGTGCTCATCATGCCGGCCTGGAAGGCACACGAAAACATGGGCGTCAAACTGGTCTCGATCTGGCCCGGTAACAGCGCCAAAGGCAGGTCGGCGGTGTCAGCGGTGTATGTGCTGATTTCTTGCGAGGACGGCAACCCGATTGCCGTGTTGGATGGCACCGAACTGACCCTGCGCCGCACCGCTGCGGCAGTTGCACTGGCGGCCCGCATTCTGGCGCGCAAGAACAGCCAGACGCTGGCGATTTTGGGCACCGGTTCCTTGAGCGCACCCATGGCTGTAGCGCACGCCAGCGTGATGGATTTCAAAACCATTCTGGTCTGGGGCCGCGATGCGAAGAAGGCTCAAGCCGTGGTCGAAAGCCTCGCCTTGCAAGGCATCACCGCAGAGGTCAGCGGCGACCTGCAGGCCACACTGGCGCAGGCCGATGTGGTGTCCGCTGCGAGTACGGCAACCGTGCCGTTTATCCGCAGCGACTGGGTCAAACCCGGCACGCATCTGGGTCTGATGGGCGCCTTCACTCCGACCATGGCGGAAGCCGAACCGACCCTGATGCCCCGCGCTCAGGTGTTTGCCGACAACCGTGAGGCGATTTTGCAAAAGGGCGGTGAGGTGTTGCAGGCGATCCAACGGGGCTTGATTGCAGCCAGCGACATTCAGGCTGAGCTGGCCGAGCTTGCGGTGTCGCCACAAAAACTTTGGCGTCGCAGTGACGAAGCCATCACAGTCTTCAAATCGGTCGGCTTTGCATCACTGGATCTAATTGCCGCAGAGATGGTGTTTAACGCACCGCTGCAGTCCGGCAAATAACCGGATTGGCCGGGTCGCTACTCCACTCGAACCAGCC
>CAIQEX010000114.1 GCA_903870955.1 uncultured beta proteobacterium | reverse complement strand
TTATGCGGTACCGCCACCATCACGATGGGTACCTCGTCAATCTGCTGCGATGCCACCGGGCTGGGCTGGTAGTGCATGCCCGCCGCCTTGAGCCAGCGCTTGAAGTGGACTTTGAACTGGGTGCCGGTGACCCGGTTGCCCCGCTCGGTGACCCGAATCTGGCCCGGATTGGCCAGGTCAAACGCCAAGTGTGCGCCCGATGGATAGCGCTGCGCCGCTTCGGGCTCCAGGCATCGCATCACGACCTCTTGCAGCCAGGGTGGCAGATCGGGTTTGAGTTTGCGTGGTGGCACCGGGTCCATCCACAGGCGCTGACGCATACCGCCAGCGGTCTGCGGCTCGCCAAAGGGCAACTCGCCGGTACACAGTTGGTACAGCATCACCCCGATGGCAAAAATGTCGCTGCGCGGGTCGCCACGCACACCCACCACCTGTTCCGGCGCAATCCAGGCCGGTGAGCCGACGGCCTTGCGCAGTTGCTCGGCCAGCAAATCGGGGTAATGGGCGTGGCACGACAGGCCAAAGTCCAGCAGCACGGCGCTGCCATCCTCCCGAATCAGGACGTTTGCCGGTTTCAAGTCCAAATGGACCGTGTTTTGCTGGTGCAAGGCGTGCACCGCCTGGGCCATCGCCACCCCGAGGTGAATAATTTCGCCCACCGAAGGAGCCATCTCGGTATCCAGCCAGTGCTGCAGGGTGCGGCCATGCACGTATTCCATGACCAGATAAGGCACACGGCTCAGGTCGCCCACGGCCACGAAGCGTGGCACATGGCTGCCCGTCAACACCTGCATGATCTGGCTTTCGACTTCAAAGCTGACAATGTTTTCGGCGCCATCCCCGGCGGTCATGCGCGGAATCTTCATCGCCATCGGAAATCCGGGGCCCGGACTGCCGTCGGTGTAACGCACCTGATAGATGTGCGCCATGCCACCGGAGTGAATGCATTCTTCGATCACAAAGCCGTCCAGAGCGGCGCCAGGTTCCAGTAGTTTCATCGTCCGCGCTCCAGTCGGTCGGCAAAAAATTCGGGCAGACCGGCGGCACGAATGGCCCAGGCGGCCGCTTCGTGGTCGTAGGCCACGCGGTGAAAGCTGAGCTGCCAGCGGTCTGTGTCGAGCAAGGCATACATGGCTTCGGGCTTGCCGTCACGCGGTTGCCCCACCGAGCCCACGGTACTCAGCCACTGGCGGTGCGGGGGCACGGGCACGGCGATGCCGGGTTGCGGTGTGAACTTCATCAGGGCCGAGGCACCGCCGCGGTAGTACAGGCTTTGTTCATGCACATGTCCGCCGAACACGTATTGCACGCCGGGCGTCTGGGTTGCTGCATCCAGGCTGGCGGTGGCGGCCCGCTCGTCATACACATAGCGCCAGAGTTCCGGGCCATCGGCGCTGGCGTGGACCAGCAGAATTTTGTCGAGTTGGGTGCTTAAAGGCAGGGCGTCGAGCCAGGCGCGCTGCGTGCCGTCGAGTTGGCTGTGGGTCCAGGTGGCGGTGCTGCTGCCGATATTTTTGACGTCGGTGGGCGGATTGACGGCCATCTCGTCATGGTTGCCCTTGAGCACCGTGGCCCCCTCATCCCTGAGCGCCATCAGGCGCTCCAGTACGGCAACGGGGTCGGCGCCATAACCCACCAGATCGCCTAAAAAGGCAAACTGGTCTGCACGCTGCGCGCGCGCGTGGTCCAGGCAAGCGTCCAGTGCCTGGATGTTGCCGTGGATATCGGACATCAATGCGAGTCTCATGCGGTCTCCGTACTTTTGTAGGAATAGTTATCCCTCCATCATGCCGCAGGTGGCTGACGCGGAGTTTGCATGGATTAATCCGGCACTTGCTGGCGCAGTGCAGCGCCCGCGTCTATTTTCTGAACCGCTTGCGGGTCAACGCCAGTGCAATCCAGAACGACACACCTGCGTAGGCAGCAAGCACCAGCAAGTGGCGCAGGGCGTCTTGCGGCCATTGGTCCATGAACAGCGGACGTACCAGAGCCACAGCACTGGCCAGGGGCAGCCAGCCGGCGACCAGGCGCACGCTTTCAGGCAGTTGTTCCAGCGGGAAAAACACGCCGCTCAGGAACATCACCGGGGTCAGGAACAGTGTGAAGTAGTAGGTGAAGAAGTCGTAGCCTTTGGCCATGGCATTGAACACCAGCGCCATGCAACTGAAAGTGACACCCACGCCAAACAGGATGGGCCAGGCCAGCAACAGCTTCGGCGAATGCGTAATGCCCAGCGCCAGCATGACGCCGATGATGGCGGTCACGGTAAAAAGTGCCTTGAAGGCGGCCCACAGCATTTCGGCAAACACAATATCGTCCAGACCCACCGGGGCGTTGAGGATTCCGTCCCAGGTTTTTTGCACATGCATGCGCGAGAAGGCCGAGTACAGAGCCTCGAACGACGCCGCCTGCATGGCGCTCATGCAGATGGAGCCACTGGCCAGAAACAGGATGTAGGGCACGGCCACCGCGCCCTCGGGCGTCTGCACGGTGATCTTGCCGACCAGCGCGCCCATGCCATAGCCAAAGGCCACCAGCCACATCAACGGCTCGGCAATATTGCCCACCAGGCTGGGAATGGCCAGCTTGCGCCAGACCAGCAGGTTGCGCAGAAATACGGGCCAAAAGCGCAGGCTGATTTTGGGTGCGCGCCAGTTGCTCTGAACAGCCGGGGAGGATGAGTTTGTAGCCATGCTATGCGTCCTCGCGAATCTGGCGGCCCGTCAATTTCAAAAATAGATCTTCCAGATTTGCCGGCCGGTGCAGGGTGCGCAGTTGCGGATGCGCGCCGAGTGCTTCGATCAGATCGCGCGCGTTGTGGGTGTAGAAGAACACCGTCTCGCCACTCACTTCGACGCGTGCGGCCAGTGCCGCGAGCGGGCTGTCCACGAGGCCCATTGCGCCATGCCCGTAGACTTCGACCACATCGGGCTCCAGGTGTTGGGCAATCAGGTCACGTGGTGCACCTTCGGCAATTTTTTTGCCGTGGTCCAACACCAGAAGGCGCGAACACAGGCGTTCGGCTTCGTCCATGAAGTGGGTGGTCAGGAGAATTGACTTGCCTTGCTGCAACAGCAATTGCAGGCGTTCCCACATGAGGTGCCGGGCCTGCGGGTCCAGCCCTGTCGTGGGCTCGTCCAGAAGCAATAGCCTGGGGTTGTTGACCAAGGCGCGCGCCAGTGAGAGGCGGCGCTTCATGCCACCGGACAATTCACCCGGCTTGGCCTTGGCCTTGCTGGTGAGCGAGGCAAATTCCAGCAGTTCCGGGATGCGGGCCTTGATGGCCTTGTCTTTCATGCCGAAGTAGCGGCCGTAGACCAGCAGGTTTTCGGCGCAACTGAAGTCCGGGTCCAGCGTGTCGAGTTGTGTCACCACCCCGAGTTGCTGCTTGATGGCCAGCGCATCCCGCGGCATCTCCAGCCCGAGGGCGTGGATGCTGCCGCTGTCGGGTGCGGTCAGCCCAAGGCACATGCGGATGGTGGTAGTCTTGCCAGCGCCATTGGGACCAATCACGCCCAGGCACTCGCCCGGCGCAATGGAGAACGACAGGTCGCGCACCACCTCGGTGTCGCCATAGCGCTTCACCAGGTTGCGGGCTTCGAAGAAAACGGAAGAGGTGTCGTTAGGCATGATTTATTGAAACGCCACTTCGGCAAAGCTGCGCAGCTTGCGGCTGTGCAATTGGTCTACGCCCTGGGCACGCAGCAGTTCGAGCGCACGCATGCCAATGCGCAAATGCTGGTCCACCCGTTCGCGGTAAAAGTGGTTCGCCATGCCCGGCAACTTGATCTCACCGTGCAGCGGTTTGTCGCTCACACACAGCAGGGTGCCGTAGGGCACGCGGAAGCGAAAACCGTTGGCCGCAATAGTGGCGCTCTCCATGTCCAGTGCCACGGCGCGGCTCTGACTGAAACGGCGCTGGGGTGTGTTGTCGGGCAGAAGTTCCCAGTTGCGGTTGTCGGTGCTGGCCACGGTGCCGGTGCGCATGATGCTCTTGAGCGCAGCGCCTTTGATTTGCGTGACGTCGGCCACCGCCTGCTCTAGTGCCACCTGGATTTCGGCCAGCGCCGGAATCGGCACCCACAGCGGCAACTCTTCATCCAGCACATGGTCCTCACGCACGTAGCCGTGGGCCAGCACGTAATCGCCCAACTGTTGCGTGTTGCGCAGACCGGCGCAATGGCCCAGCATGATCCAGGTGTGCGGTCGTAACACGGCAATGTGGTCGGTGATGTTCTTGGCATTGGCTGGGCCAACGCCAATATTCACCATGGTGATGCCGGCACTGTCTTCACGCACCAGGTGGTAGCCCGGCATTTGCGGCAGGCGTGGCGGTGGTGTGTAGCCCCCACGGTCGCTCACTTCGTGTGCTCCCTGCCCCCCGAGGGGGTCGCGTTCCTCCTTGGGGCGGCCCGGCGAAGGAACATTGCCCAGGGCGTCTGCTGGTTGGGTCGGCAACCCCACGCGGCGCGTCACCACATTGCCCGGCTCGACGAAGGCGCTGTATTCGCTGTGGGGGTCGGCCATGGCGGCACGGCCCAGCGCGATGAATTCGTCGACGTAAAACTGGTAGTTGGTGAACAGCACATAGTTCTGGAAGTGCTCGGGACCGGTGCCGGTGTAGTGGCGCAGGCGGTGTAGCGAATAGTCCACGCGCGGTGCGGTGAACAGGGCTAGCGGCAAGGCGTCGCCAGGCTTGGTGACATAGGTGCCATTGGCAATGCCATCGTCCATGGCGGCCAGATCCGGCAGGTCAAACACATCGCGCATCAAGGCGCGACGCTCTGCCGGCATGTTGCCTTCGACGTGGTCGTGTTCACTGAACGAGAAGTGGACCGGAATCGGCTGCGAGCTGGTGCACACCTCCAACTG
>CAIQEX010000113.1 GCA_903870955.1 uncultured beta proteobacterium | reverse complement strand
GCTGAATGCCAAATTCTTGTTGAATATTCTCTTCATGACCACAAGTTCCAATCCTTGATTTCTGGATCCGCACCGTGCGGCTTCACCAACTTTTGCAATCGCATTTATTCACCCCAAGACCACCTGCATAAACCAACAGGCAACGGACACTGCCGCTGCCACGGTCTACACAACCCTGCTACAGCGGGTTGTCTTCAGGTCCGTCTTATTTAAACGCCTTTTGTGGAATCGTTTCCAGTTCACCTGGAAGTGAAGCCACATACTCAGACAGCACCTTGATTTCCGCATTGCTGAACTGCTTCGCGATACCGCCCATCACGGCATTTCCACGTCCCACCATGCCATTGCCTTCCGTCTTGTAGGCGCGCAAGGCAGCCGCAAGGTAATCGGCATACTGACCTGCCAGCTTGGGATAGGCCGGGTCAATGGGCTTATTGAAGTTCTCACCATGGCAACCCTGGCAGCCGGCTTTTTTCACCAACTCCAATGCTGCGTCAGCGTGTTCAGGGGCAGAACCCGAACCTTGGGCTACGTGTGACGGCGTGCGGGTGGTCGAGTAATAGAGCGCCAGATCGGCCATATCCTGGTCATTCAGGCTGCCGGCAACACCGCGCATGGTCGGGTGCTTGCGCTCCCCCCTCTTGTAGGCGGAAAGTGCCGACACCAGATATTTTTCACCCTGCCCAAACAGCATCGGCACACGGTAGATTTCGGGAAAACTGGCGTGGTAACCCTTAATGCCATGGCATCCGACACATTGGTCGCTTAACTTTTCACCGTGGGCAGCGTTGGCTTTGATATCTTGGGCAAACACCGGTTGCACAAGCAATGCGGCAAGAAAAAGAGCGCAACGGAACAAAGCTTTTTTATTCATGTGTTGGAGTCGGAAATA
Source organism: uncultured beta proteobacterium (assembly GCA_903870955.1). Classification (GTDB taxonomy): domain Bacteria; phylum Pseudomonadota; class Gammaproteobacteria; order Burkholderiales; family Burkholderiaceae_C; genus Allorhodoferax. The sequence continues at coordinate 4,719 of CAIQEX010000113.1, read as the reverse complement.
GGGTTAAAAAGATATGACTCAGCAGCCATTGATCTCGTATTGCAAAACCTGTCACTTGGCCGGTTTGGCGTCTTCCTTGGGTTCCGGAAATTTTGCGCCACCGGCGTTGGCCATATAGACCACGCCACGTGCCACTTCCAAGTCACTCAGCGGACCACCACCTTGCGCGGGCATTGCATTCTTTCCATGCAAAGCCGAATTCCAAAGCGCAGCAAAACCCTTGGCTACGCGTGCACCCCAGGCCGCCTTGTCGCCAAATTTGGGGGAACCCAAGGCGCCATTGGCGTGGCAGGAACTGCACTGAACATTGAAAACTTGCTCACCAGACTTGGGCTCGTGCGGCGAGTTGTCAACAAAAGTCACGGCACCCACTTTTTGAATTCGCTTGGCCACGGCCTCAGCTGTCAAATTGGGATTTTCTTTCTCTTTTGGAGAGACAAATGAGGCAAGAATAATCAGTCCAACCACAATCGCCACCAGCACACCGGTTGCTGCAATGGCCACCTTCTTGGCGCCCTCCAGGAGGTCGCTCTCTACAGAGTCTGTGGCGGTGGAAGCTTCGGGGTGGCTGCTCATGGATACCTCAAAAAACACTAGGTGCGCGGTCGAAAAAATTTTCGCAAGTATACCGGCAACAAAGACGCTTTGATGCCAATCAAAGAGCGATCTTCTATTTCTTCTTACCTAGAACACTCTTGAGTTGCATCAAAGGAACTCGACTCTCGGCTTGCATTGCAAAGCGCGGAGTGGGCTTGAACGCATGACCGTACACCACTTCAAATGTCAGTTGCAAATGGCCATCGGATCCGCGCAACTCGCGATTCAATTTTTCGCATAGTGTGTTGCGCCATTGCTTGCCGCGCAATCCGGGAAAACGATGGGTATGCAGATTGCGTCCCAATTCCCTGAGATCTGCAAGCAACGTTTCTGCCGACGAATAGGTGAGCGTAATGCGCTCCATATCCATGATGGGCTCGGCAAAGCCGGCGTGCACCAACATGTCACCCCAGTCATGCATATCCGTGAAATCATGGCAGGGGGCAGGCCAGTCCAACTCGGCATAGATGCGACGAACCTCCTTCAAGGTGTCGGGTCCCAGACACGAGAACATCAAAAAGCCGTCTACCGCGAGCGCCGCATACCATTGTTGGATAAGGGCCTGCGGGTCGGCCTCCATGTGCAAGGCCATGTTGGCCCACAACAGGTCGACCGGCTCCGCGGGCACGGTGAACTGTGGTTCGGGCTTGAGCCATCGGGCTGGCTTCCACCAGGCTTGCTGCAATTGAGAACGCGCCATCTGCACCTGGGCCAGACTGCCTTGTTGGACATAGCTCTGCGCCTTAGGATAGCGTTGCACCAGTTGCTCATGCACCTTGCGCCCGCCTTGCAAGGGACTCCAGTGCAGCCAACGTGCGGGTTGTCGAACAATCCATTGCAGACGCTCTTCCATGCGCCGGGCGACTTCTTCATGCAGCCAGGGCGACTGGGCCGGTAATTGCGCGGACCAGCGGGCGCTGGCCAGTGGATCAATGCTGGGGGGACGTTGGGTGCTCATAGGCCTGTCAAATCTACCGAGCAGTATATTGGGCCATGTTTCGCAAGTTGCTCTCAGGGCTATCCGGTCGCCTGCCAAGTCAGTGTGCAGTCTGCCACGCGTGGCCTTCCCGCGCGGTCTGCGACGACTGCGTGCAGCGCTTTGGTCAACCCGTGCCGCGCTGCCACACCTGCGCCCTGCCCTTGTTGGCAGGCCTGCGCCAGTGCGGGGCCTGCCTTCTAAAGCCACCGCCCATTGACCAGGCCCTGGCCGCAGTGACTTATGGCTTTCCCTGGTCGAGCCTGACGACGCAATTCAAGTTCCGGGAGCACACCGGCTGGTCGCGCAGCTTTGCCATCCTGATGCGCAGCGCACCCTGGGTCGAGCCGGCTCTGGAAAGCGCCGATTGGCTACTGCCCATGCCCTTGTCGCGCTCGCGACTGCTTGAACGAGGCTTCAACCAGGCCCTGCTTTTGGCGCGCGCGCTGGAGCCCGGCAAAGTGCGCGCCAGCATGCTGCTGCGCGTGAAAGACACCCAACCCCAACGCAGCCTGCCCCGCAAAGAGCGCCTGCTGGCCGTCCAGGGAGCCTACGCCCTGGAGCCCGCGTGCCTGACGCAGGTGCAGGGCAAACGCATCGTGCTGGTCGACGATGTCATGACCACCGGCGCATCGTTACACGCCGCCGCGGCCACCTTGCGCCGAGCCGGTGCCGCGCATATCACGGCCATTGTGTTTGCCCGTACGGAATAATCGGCACATGTTCCATATCGTTTTGGTTGAACCCGAAATCCCACCCAACACCGGCAATATCATCCGCTTGGCTGCCAACACCGGATGCCATCTGCACTTGGTGGAACCATTGGGTTTTTCCATGGACGACAAACACATGCGGCGTGCCGGACTGGACTACCACGAATACGCCACACTCAAGCGCCATGCCGATTGGCAGACCTTCCTGGATACCGAACGGCCTGATCCCCAGCACATGTTTACCCTCACAACACGGGGCACGCGCAGCCCTTACGCGGTGGCGTTCAAGGCGGGAGACTGGCTGGTTTTTGGCTCGGAAACCAAAGGTATTTCGGATCAGGTGCGTGCCGCATTTGCCCCGGAACAATGTCTGAAATTGCCCATGCGCGAAGGGCAGCGCAGTCTCAACCTGTCCAATGCGGTCGCCGTAACCGTCTTTGAGGCCTGGCGACAAAACAATTTCGCCTGAACATGAAGGAAACCTATCGTTGTTCCAGCCATTCGCAAATGGGTTGCCACAATTCCAGGTCCTGCTCCACACGCGCACGTGCCACATCAAACACGGTAAGACCTTGCGCCGTCAGGTGGATGTAGTTCTGCGTGTCTCGCACATAGCCCACCATCGGCAAGCCCAGTGACTGCACAAATTCGTTGAGTTTGTCAGCGGCAATGGTGCGGGCATCCACGCGCATGCCGACAATGCCAATTTGCGTCTTGGCGGCATGGGCGTTTTGCGCCAACTCATCCAGAAAAGCGCGCGTTGCAAACATGTCAAAGACGCTGGGCTGCAGTGGCACAAGCAATTTATCCGCCAACTTCATGACGTCCTTGAAGCGGCGACCATGCAGCCCGGCGGGCGTGTCCAACACCACATGGGTGGTGCCCTTGGGCGGCTTGGCAATCTGCTCGGCGTCCACGTCCCAACTGCTGATGCGATTTGCAGCACCCGGGCGCAACCCTAACCACAGCTTGCTCGACTGCTGCTTGTCGGCATCGCCCAGCATCACGCTATACCCTTTGGATGCGAAATAGCCGGCCACCTGGGTTGACAGCGTGGACTTGCCCACACCCCCTTTTGGATTGGCAATAACGACCACTGGCATGAGGATCTCCTTAGGAAAGACCCCCTATGTTACGGGCTTCGCATGCCAGATCTGCTGGGCATATTGCAATATGGTCCGGTCGCTGGAAAATTTGCCCATGTTGGCGACATTCAGAATGGCCATGCGCAGCCATTTTTCCGGGTCCTGGTAAGCCAGTTCCACGGCCCTTTGCGCACCAATGTACGAGGCATAGTCGGCCAGCAGCAGGTAGTGATCGCCATGGTTCAACAAGTTGTCCACGATAGGTTTGAAACGCGTGGGCTCCTCTGGCGAGAAGTAGCCATTGCCAATCATGTCGATCACCTGGCTTAGTTCGGTGTTGCCATGGTAATAGTCCAGCGGGCGATAACCGCTGGTCCGCAGATTGGCCACTTCGTCGGTGGACAGGCCAAAGATAAATATATTGTCGGCCCCGACTTCGTTGTGGATCTCGATATTGGCACCGTCCATGGTGCCGATGGTCAATGCGCCATTCAGCGCAAGTTTCATGTTGCCGGTGCCAGACGCTTCCGTTCCCGCCGTGGAGATCTGCTCTGACAAATCGGCCGCTGGAATCAACTTTTCAGCCACGGAAACGCCGTAATTGGGCACAAACAGGAGCTTGAGGCGCCCCTTCACACGCGGGTCGTGGTTCACGATGGCCGACACATCATTGATCAGCTTGATGATCAGCTTGGCCAGGTAATAGGCTGGTGCGGCCTTGCCGCTAATCATGACCGTGCGCGGCACGACAAAGGCATCCGGTGCATCACAAATGCGTTTATACAAAGTCACCACATGCAACACATTCAGCAACTGGCGCTTGTATTCGTGCATGCGTTTTATTTGCACGTCAAACAGCGAGTCCACCCGCACCTCTTCGCCCAGCGTACGCAACAACTCATCGGCAAAACGCTGCTTGTTGGCCAACTTGACGGCGGCGAACTGTTGGCGAAATTTCGGCTCCTCGGCCAGCGGAATCAAGCGCTTCAGTTCGTCAAGGTTCTTGATCCAACCGGTGCCAATGCGCGAACTGATCAGTTCCGACAACAGGGGATTGGCCTGATTCAGCCAGCGACGCGGCGTGATGCCATTGGTCATGTTGACGATCTTGCCGGGGTAGAAGCGTTCGAAATCCGAAAAAATAGTCTGCTTCATCAACTGCGTATGGATTTGCGCCACACCATTGACCGTATGGCTGCCAACGATGGCCAGATGGGCCATGCGCACCCGCTTGCCACCCTCCTCGCCAATGATGGACATGCGCCGACGCAGTTCGTTTTCGCCCGGAAAACGCTGCATGACCAGCCTCAGAAAACGCTCGTTGATCTCGTAAATGATTTGCAGATGG
>CAIQEX010000112.1 GCA_903870955.1 uncultured beta proteobacterium | reverse complement strand
GGCAAGCGTGGGGGTGAAGTTTCAGCGCCGGGCCGCCCCAAGCTGAAACAGCCCCCTCGGGGGGCAGCGCAGCACACGCAGTGGCAAGCGTGGGGGCGATATTCAAGACTCTTCGCTCCAGCAGAAACCGTCGCGGGCAATCATGGCGCTCGAAGCACTGGGGCCCCAGGTGCCGGCAGAATACAGGCGCGGACCTTGCGGGTCGTTTTCCCAATGGTCGATCATCGGCTCAACCCAGCGCCAGGCTTCTTCCTGCTCGTCGCTGCGCACAAACAGGTTCAAGCGGCCATCGATCACATCGAGCAAAAGTCGTTCATAAGCGCCCACGCGCTCAGAACCAAAACGCTTGTCAAAATCCAGATCCAGTTGCACCGGCGCCAGGGTTTGCGATGCGGCACCCTTGACGTTGCGGTTGGCTTGGCCTTGGGCCAACAAATGCAATTCCAATCCGTCCTTGGGTTGCAGGTGGATCACCAGTTTGTTGGCGACATTGGTGTTGGAGCTGAAGATGGCGTGGGGCGTGGCACGGAAGTTCACCACGATGCTGCCTTCGCGACCCGCCAGGCGCTTGCCGGTGCGGATATAGAAAGGCACACCGGCCCAACGCCAATTGGAAATCTCGGTGCGCAAAGCGACAAAGGTTTCGGTGTTGCTATTGGGGTTAACGCCCACTTCCTGGCGATAGCCCGGCACCTTGCCGCCGCTGCTGTTGCCAGCGGAATATTGGCCGCGGATGACGTCTTGCGTCAGCGACTCTTTGGTCCAGGGCTTGAGCGAGCGCAGCACCTTGAGTTTTTCGTCACGGATGGCGTCGGCGTGCGAGTTGATCGGCGGCTCCATGGCGATAGCGCACAAGAGTTGCAACGCATGGTTTTGCACCATGTCGCGCAAGGCGCCGGTGTTCTCGTAAAAAGCGCCACGGCTTTCCACGCCCAAGTCTTCGGCAATGCTGATCTGGATGTTGGCAATGTGTTCGCGGCGCCACAGTGGCTCAAACAGAGCGTTGCCAAAACGCAGCGCAAACAGGTTTTGTACCGCAGGTTTGCCCAGGTAATGGTCGATGCGGAAGACCTGCTTTTCTTCGAAAAATCTGCGTACGGTTTTGTTGATGGCCCGGTTCGAGGCCAGGTCGTGACCCAGGGGTTTTTCTAACACCACACGGGTCTTCGGTGTATTCAGCCCGGCGGCACCCAACTGCTCGCACACGGTGGTGAACAGGGCCGGGGCCGTCGCCACATACATGACGACCGTATCGGCGTTGCGTTCATTGAGGGTCTGGGCCAGGGTGGCGTAATCGTCGGGCTTGGACAAGTCCATGCGCACGAATTCCAGAATCGCGGCGAAGCGCGCAAATTCTTCGGCGCTGGGCCGTTTGGACAGGTCCACGTTGTCAAAGCGTGCCTTGATCAACTCGCGGTATTTCTCGTTTCCAAGGTCGTCCCGACCGACGCCGATAATGCGGCCGCCTTCGGGCAACGTGCCGTGGCGAAATGCCTGGAACAAAGCGGGCATGAGCTTGCGCCATGCGAGGTCACCGGTTCCGCCAAACAGTACTAGATCAAAGCTCATGATTTGAAGTTACATAAATATCGACGTTGTAATGTAACTTTGTTTCATCGATAATTCAAGAGACTTTTTTGGGAAACCCCGTACATGAACCAACTCGACGCGTTAAAACAATGGACCACGGTGGTGGCCGATACCGGTGATTTCAAGCAACTGGATGCCTTCAAGCCCCAGGATGCCACCACCAACCCCTCCCTGATCCTTAAGGCGGTGCAGAAGCCGGAATACGCGCCCTTATTGCAGGATGCCGTGAACCAGTATCGTGGTCGCCCGCTGGACGAAATCACGGACCGCTTGCTGGTGCGCTTTGGTTGCGAGATTCTGTCCATCATCCCGGGGCGCGTCTCAACCGAGGTCGATGCGCGGCTGAGCTTTGATACTGTGGCTACGGTGGCGCGGGGCGAACGCCTGATCGAGCTGTATCAGGCGCAGGGCATCCACATTGACCGCGTGCTGATCAAGGTCGCGGCCACCTGGGAGGGCATTCAAGCCGCCGAGCAATTGGAGCGCAAAGGCATTCACACCAATCTGACTTTGTTGTTCTCGTTTAGTCAGGC
>CAIQEX010000111.1 GCA_903870955.1 uncultured beta proteobacterium | reverse complement strand
CTTTGGGTCATACGCAGGGCCTGCCTGCACCTCGGCAGGGAATCGAGTGCCATTGATTTCGACTTCCACCTTTGTTCCAGCTAATGCATATTCAGCCGGCACATAGGCAAAGGCCATGGACTTGCCAACATAATGTGCATAGCCGCCCGACGACACATAGCCCACCGCTTCGTCACCGACCATCACTGCTTCGTCGTTTGACACATCCATATCGGTAGCGTTGACCACCAGCGTGACCAGTTTCTTCTTCGGTCCATGGGCTTTTTCCAGTTCAGCCGCGTGTTTGCCGATGAACTCCTTGTCCCACTGGATGAAGATGTCCAGCCCGCTCTCCGCCGCCGTGAAGTCAGGCCGGTAGTCCAGCGTCCACACGCCCCAGGCCTTCTCCAAGCGCATGCTCATCAGCGCGCGTGCGCCATACCAGCGCAGGCCCAATGCTTCACCGACTTCGTCAATCGCTTCGGCCAGACGGCGCTGGTACGGAGGAGCCACATAAATCTCGTAGCCCAGTTCGCCCGAGAACGACACCCGCGCCACGATGGCCGGCACACCGGCCACAAAGGTCTTGCGGATGTCCATGAACTTCCACGCCTCGGCACTCACCTCGTCCCGGCTCAAGGCGGCCAGCAACTCGCGTGAGCGCGGACCCGATATCGCCACGCCGTGCAAGTCGTCGGTCATGTTTTTGTAGCTAACCCCCACGGCCGGAATGTGTTGCTCAAACCAGCGGCGGTGGGCTTCCTGCATGGCACCGGAGCCAAACAGCATGAAGTGGTCCTCGGCCAGACAGGCCACGGTCAGGTCGCCGTAGAGCTTGCCCTTGGGCGTGAGCATGGGGGTGAGCGACAGGCGTCCGGGCTTGGGCACACGCCCGGCCAGAATGTGGTTGAGCGCCGCCCGAGCGCCGCCGCCCTTGAACTCGTGCTTGGCGTAGTTGGCGATCTCCAGCGCACCGACGGCTTCGCGCACCGCTTTGACTTCCCGGGCCACGTAGTCATGGGCACGCGGGCGTTGAAAGGTGGGCGACTCGTGCGCATCTTCGGGGCCGTTGGCAAACCACAGTGCGTTCTCCAGCCCGAAGCCCTGCCCCCACACTGCTCCCTTGGCGGTCAGGCGGTCATAGAGGGCGGTGGTCTTCTGGCGCCGTCCCTTGGGCAAGGTCTCGTTGGGGAAGGTCATCATGAAGCGGCGCTCGTAGTTCTCGCTGCTCTTGACCGTGCCCCACGCGGGCGTGGCGAAGTTGCCAAAGCGTGCCACATCCATGGCCCAGACGTCGATGCTGGGCTCGCCATCAATCATCCACTCGGCCATGCACATGCCCACGCCACCGCCCTGGCAGAAGCCGGCCATCACGCCCACGGCCACCCAGTAGTTGCGCATGCCCGGCACCGGGCCGATCAATGGGTTGCCATCCGGGCCGAACGTGAACGGGCCGTTGATGATGTTCTTGATGCCGGTGCGCCCCAGGATGGGCATGCGCTCAAAGCCCAGTTCCAGCCGCTCGGCGATGTTGTCCATCTTGGGCTCCAGCAACTCATGGCCGAAGGTCTGCGGCGTGCCTTTCAGCGACCACGGTGTGGCGCGTGGTTCGTAGGTGCCCAAGAGCATGCCTTTGCGCTCCTGGCGGAAATACATATTGCCCTCGTAGTCGATACCGGCGGGCAGGCGCTCGTCGCCCCGCGCCACGATTTCGGGGATGTCCTCGGTGATCAGGTAGTGGTGCTCCATCGGCTGCACCGGCAAATGAATACCCGCCAGATGGCCGACTTCACGCGCCCACAGGCCACCGGCATTGACGAGGTATTCGGCATTGATGGTGCCCTTGGCAGTCACCACATCCCAGCTGCCATCCGGGCGCTGGTTGGTCTCCAGCACCGGCGTGTGCGTGTGGTAGGTGCCACCGTGCACGCGGGCCGCCTTGGCGTAGGCGTAGGTCACGCCACTCGGGTCAATATCGCCATCCAGCGGGTCCCACAGGGCGGCGATGTAGCGCTTGGGGTCGATCAGTGGGTGGCGGCGTGCGGCTTCTTCGACGCTGATGAATTCCTGGTCCAAGCCCATGTAACGTGCCTTGGAGCGCTCGCGCTTGAGGTAGTCGTGCCAGGCCGGGGTCGAGGCCAGGTAAAAGCCGCCGGTGTTGTGCATGCCCACCGAGTGACCCGAGGTTTCTTCAATCTCCTTGTAGAGCTTGATGGTGTAGCCCTGCAGGCGCGAGATATTCGGGTCGCTGCTGATGGTGTGGATCTGGCCGGCGGCGTGCCAGCTGGAGCCGCTGGTGAGTTCGCTGCGCTCCAGCAACACCACGTCCTTCCAGCCAAACTTGGCCAGATGAAACAGGATGGAGCACCCCACCACCCCGCCGCCGATGATGACTACCTTGGCATGTGTCTGCATGAAAAGTTCTCCTTTGTCGTGTTGCGTTTGAACGGTCCAGGCATCAGGCAACCATATGCCAATCGCCTTGACTGCAAGCAATCTGAACGCGCCAGCTTATGCGAATCACCGGCACTTGTGAACCGCAAAACACCTCATGCGTGCCATAAACTCCGCTTATGACCACTGCAAAACCCAACCAGTCGCTGAACAACCTGCTGGTGTTTGAATCCGCTGCCCGCCGAGGCAGCTTTACCCGCGCCGCCGAAGACCTGGGCATTAGCCAACCCGCTGTCAGCCATGCCATGCGCCTGCTGGAGTCCGACCTCGGCGTGGCCTTGTTCGAGCGCCAGCACAAGGGCGTGCAAACCACCGAGGCGGGCAAGTACCTGCTGGAGCAGGTGGGCATGGGCTTGTCGCTGATCGACCAGGCGCTGCGCGAGGTGCGCAGCATGCAGGCGCACCAGGTGACGCTGGCTGTGTCCACCGCCACGGCCACTTGGTGGCTGCTGCCACGCATTGCACGCTTCAAGCAGCAGCACCCGGACATCGAGTTGCGCGTCATCACCACCGACACCGATCTGGACATGGCACGCGAGCGCATTGACCTGTCCATCACGCTCGGTGCGGACGACTTTGCCAACTACCAGCGCTGGCATTTTGTGGACGAAGAGATTTACCCGGTTTGCAGTCCGAAGTTTTTGCAAGCCAACCCGCTGCCGGACCTGAAAGCGCTGGCGCACAGCCCGCTGCTGGTGCTGGAAGAACGCTACAAAGCGCGCATGGGCTGGAAGGAATGGCTGGAGCATTTTGGCATCAACCTGCCACGCCAACCCAAGCTGTTTCGCTTCAACGACTATTCGATCGTGCTGCAGGCCGCCATCGAGGGACAGGGTGTGGCGCAAGGCTGGCGCCACATCGTGCAGCCCCTTATTGCCCAGGGCTTGCTGGTGCGTCCATTGCAACAAAGCGTCACCACGGACCAGCCGCTTTACATCACCGCGCCCCAAGGCAAAGTGCTGCGCCCGGACGTGGCGTATCTGAAAGACTGGCTGGTGGGGGAGGCGGCAACGACCTGAGGATAGCGTCGGAAATTTATAGTAAAAACCCTGATTGATTTAATTATTGATGTACATAAACTGCCCATCAACAAGCCATCAATCACCATGTCATCTCCTGTCACCATTGCTGAAATTGCCCGAAGCGCAGGCGTCGGTACGGCAACGGTGGACCGCGTGTTGAACGGCCGGTCGGGTGTGAATTCCGAGACCGAACGCAAGGTTCTGGATGCCATCAGTGCCCTGGGTGCGCCGACAGTCACACGGGGCAGGCCGCGCAGCAAAGGCAACTTCAAATTCGCCTATGTATTGCCAGAAGGAAACTCACCCTTTCTGGATGACCTGGAGCGTCACATTGCGCAGACCGCCGGTGATTTCCGGCACCAGCACATCACCGAGCTGACCTACCGAATCTCCGCCGAAGACCCCAACCATTTCGCGCTGGAACTTTCACGAGTGACCGACTGTGATGCGATCGTGCTGATCGGGCCGGACGTGCCGGCCATCAAGCTGGCCATCAACGACCACGTGCGCGCCGGCGTGCATGTGGCGACTTTGTTTACCGATGTGGCCGGTTCCATGCGCCAGGCCTTTATTGGAGCCGACAACCGGGCTGCCGGCCGTACGGCAGGGCTGTTGCTCGGACGCATGGCGCGCCCACCACAGAGCACCCAGCTGCTGCTGGCGTCGCAGACCACCCGCATGTCGGGTGAGATCGAGCGTCGCATTGGTTTTGTTCAGGTGGTGGAAGAGCGCTTTGCCGACCTGTCCGTCGTACGCCTGCCCGATATTCCCTCAGACGATGAGGGTGCTTGCCAGGCATTGCTTGCCTATCTGGAGAGCGGCATCGATGTGTCGCGCCTGAGCGGCCTGTATTGCGTAGGGCTTGCCAGTGCCGGGCTGGCGCGCGCGCTCAAGCTGGCGGGCTTGAGCCAAAGCGTACCCCTGATTGCCCACGATTTAACTGCAGCGCACCAGGCCATGCTGATCGATGGCGGCCTGGCCTACGTGCTGCACCAGGATATTCACTATTGCGTTCTGACCGCAGCGCGGGTGCTGCGTGGACTGTGTGAAAACGTGCGTGGTGTGCAAAGCGTGGTGCAACCGCGTGTAGAAATCTTGACTGCCGAAAACCTGCATTGAAACGGTGGCCGGGTGTGTGTTGGTGTGTGTTGGTGTGTGTTGGTGTGTTTGATTTAACTAAATACTTTCGAGGAGAACGGTTCATGAAGAAGATGTTGAAAAAGCTGCCGGCCCTGGCAGCGGTGGCGCTGTCCGCAGCGCTGTGCCTCGGCGCATCGGTGGCCCAGGCTCAGGAAAAGACCATCACCCTTTGCTGGGCTGCATGGGACCCGGCGAATGCGCTGGTCGAACTGTCCAAGGACTTTACGGCCCAGAGCAAGGTCAAGATGAAGTT
>CAIQEX010000110.1 GCA_903870955.1 uncultured beta proteobacterium | reverse complement strand
GGATAGAGCGCGGTGACGTCGTCGGTATCCATGAAGTGCATCTTGCCCCAGTGCGGTCTGGACTTGAAGCGGCGCAGGATGGCGTCCACATCGCGCAGGAAGTTCCAATAGTCCAGGCCCGGTTGGCCGGAGACCGACAAGGTGATGCTGTCCTGGTGGTGGAACGGGCTGATCCAGGCTGGGTCGCCGCCGGTAAAGCGGTACTCGATGGGGAACAGGGCGTCGGTGTGTTTGGTCAGCATCAACTCGCGCACGGCGCGCACCGCTTCCTTGCCATGCTGCAGTGGCACGGCGTATTCCAGCTCGACGAAGTTGGGGATGTACTCGATCGGGTAAATGTCGCTGGAATAGGCAATCTTCTCGAACGGCGTGTGCAGGTCGGGTTGGTCGGGCGCGGCGGCAATGTCGATGACTTTCATCTCACACACATCGGCCAGTTTCTTGGTCGTGGTGCGGGGCGCGTCGGCCGTGTCGGCCAGGCAATACAGGTGGCGGCTCGCAGGCGTGGGGCACCAGAAAAAACCAAAGTGCCGGTGTGTGGCGGCCAACTCGTCGTGGCGCTCCATGCAGGTCTCGAAATCATCGCGCCACAGGTGCTCGTGCAATTTATAAGCGTCTGTCACCTGCAAGGTCAGCTCCGAGATCACGCCCAGCGTGCCCACCGAAACCTGGGCCGCGTGCAGCATTTCGGTGTCCGTGCCATCCACCACCAGCACACTGCCATCAGGCTGCACCAGACGCAGGCCGCGTATCGCAGTGGCCAGGCAACCCAGCGTGATGCCGGTGCCATGGGTGCCGGTAGTGAAGGCACCCGCCACCGCTTGCGAATCGATATCGCCCTGGTTCACCAGCGACAGGCCACGGCTCTTGAGCTCAATCGCCAGGTCGTGGATGCGCGTGCCCGCAGCCACCCGCACCTGCTTCTTTTCCATATCCACCGCATGCACGCCGCGCAGGTCCGCCAGCGACAGCAACAGCCCGCCCGTGCCCACTACCGGCGTGAAGCTGTGGCCCGAACCGGCCACGCGCACGTTCAGGTCCAGCGCGTCGGCCTCGGCCACCATCTGGCACACCTGCTCTTCCGTTGAAGGAGCGCTTTTGTAGCGCGCCACGCAGGTCTGGTTACCGACCCAATTGCGCCACAGGCCGCCTTTTTCGAATGGCATAGAAGCTCCTTAAATCGCGGTGAAGCCGTTGTCTACAAATAGATGGGTACCGTTGACGAAGCTGGCATCGTCACTGGCCAGAAAAAGTGCCGCACTAGCCACTTCTTCGGGGCGGCACATGCGGCCTTGCATGGCGCGTATCGCGCCCTCGCTGGCATCCACGCCATAGTGCGTCAGCGCCTCGACTTCGCGCAGGCCGTGCGGGGTTTCGATAAAGCCGGGGCAGACCGCGTTGCAGCGAATATTGCGATCCCGAAACTCCACCGCGATGGCGCGCGCAAACATATGCACCGCACCCTTGGTCAGGTTGTAGAGCACCTCCATCGGCGTGGCCGCTACGGCCGAGATGGACGAGGTGCAGACTATGCGCCCGCCCCCAGCGGCCAGCATGCCGGGCAGCACGGCGCGGGTCATCAAAAACATCGAGCGCACGTTTATGTCCATGAGGCTGTCGTATTCCTCGTCCGTGGTTTCCAGAAAGGGCTTCACCACAATCGTGCCGGCGTGGTTGAAGAGCACGGTGGGCGCGCCGAAGGTGGCGCTGGCATGGGCCACTGCCGCTTCGACCTCGATGCGGCGCGACACATCGGCCTGCGCAAAGGTGGCCTGCAGACCTGCCGCCCGCAACTCGGCAGCCAGTGCCGCACCCAACTCTGCTTGCCGGTCGACGATGGTGACGCGGGCACCCTCGGCCGCAAACAAGCGCGCTGCGGCAGCGCCACAACCCGAGGCTCCACCCGATATCAAGGCGCTGTGGCCTGCCAGACGTTGGGACATCTTTAGACGGCGCGCAGATGCCAGGCCTTGGGCCGGGTAAACGTGGCAATACCGTAGGTGGACAAGGTCAGGCCCACACCGGAATCACCATGGCCGCTCCACGGCAGGCGCGGGCTGACGCGGTCGCAGCAGTTCCAGTACACGGTGCCGGCATTCACTTGCGACAGGACCGCTTTGGCGCGCACGGCATCGGGCGTGAAGACACCGGCGGTGAGGCCGTAGCGCGTGTCGTTCATCAGTTGCACGGCCTCGGCATCGCCGGAGACTTTTTGAATGCCAATGATGGGGCCGAAGCTTTCTTCGCGCATCAACTCCATGCTGTGATTCACGTTGGAGAACACCGTGGGCGCGTAGAAACTGCCGCTACCGGCGATACGCGCACCGCCCACCCACAGCGTGGCGCCCTTGGCTTTGGCGTCTTCCACCTGGGCGTCGAGCACGGCCAATTGCGGTGCGCGGGTGATGGCGCCGGTGTAGGTGTCTTCACTGGCCGGGTCGCCAACCTTGAAGGTCTTCACGGTGTTGACGAAGGCTTCAACGAAGGCGTCGTAAATGCGCTCATGCACATACACGCGCTCCACCGAGCAGCAACTCTGGCCAGTGTTGTACATGGCGCCATCGGCCAGCGATTCTGCGGCCACCTGCACGTTGGCGTCTTCGCAAACATAGGTCGGGTCTTTGCCGCCGAGCTCAAGCTGCAGCTTGACCATGCGCGGTCCCAGGTTCTGCGCGATCTTGGCACCGGTTGCGTACGAGCCAGTGAAGAACAGGCCGTCAATCTTCTGTGCCTGCAAGGCCACGCCCACATCGCCACCACCGACCACGGCGATAAATGCATCCTGGGGGATACCGGACGCGTGCAGCAGACGCTCCATGGCCAGGCCGGTCAGCGTGGCGAATTCAGAGGGTTTGTAGAGCACGGTGTTGCCGGTCAGGAGTGCGGGCACATAGACATTGCCGCCGACAAACCACGGGTAGTTCCAGGCCGAGATGTTGACCACCACACCCAGCGGCGTGTGCTGGATTTGCTCGGTCATGCCGCCTTCGTCGTAAACCGTTTCGGTGGCCAGTTGCGCGTCTACTTCCTTGAGGAAAAAGTCGATGCGGCCCAGCAGGCCATTGAGTTCGTTGCGCGACATCTTGATCGGCTTGCCGGTCTCGGACGTCATGGTGGCGGCCAGGCCGTCAAGCTCGGCCACGATGGCTGCGCGGAAGCGCACGATGCAGGCCTTGCGCTCGGCCAATGGCACTGCAGCCCAGGCAGGTTGCGCCGCGCGGGCGCGCGATGCCTTGGCGGCAACGGAGGTGGCGTCATCGGCTGGCACGCTGGTCAGTAGCGCGCCGGTGGCGGGATTGGAAATAGCAAGGGTACTCATGGATTAATTCCTGAAAACAAAATTCTTTATGCAACAAGCGCCGCACGCATCGCGCAGGCGGCCCCTCTTCAATTGACCCTCTTACATCGCGGCCTTGAGCAGACGCTCAAAGTCAGCCGCGGTGCAGGGGCGCGGATTGGTCTGGTGGCAAATGTCGGCGGTGGCAATCTCCACCAGACGCGGCAGATGCTCGGGCTTGACGCCTCGGGCTGCCAGGCTGCCGGTGATGCCAATGTCGGCCTTGAGTTGCTTGAGCCAGGGAACCAGCGCAGCACCCCCACCGGCCACGCCACAGACGTGGGCCAGTTCGTCAAACTTCTCGGGCACGGCTTCATAGTTCCAGGCCAGCACGGTGTCCAGCATCAGCGCATTGGCCAGGCCGTGGTGCATATCGCAGACGGCACCCAGCGCGTGGGCACAGGAGTGGACCGCGCCCAGGTCTTTCTGGAAGGCGATGGCGCCCATCATCGAGGACATCATCATGTCGGAGCGGGCCTTCAGATTGCCCGGCTCCAGCACGGCGGTGCGCAAGGCGGCTGCGGCGATGCGCGTGCCTTCCAAGGCAATGCCGTCGCACAACGGATGGTAGGCGGGTGACAGGTAGCTTTCGATGTTGTGCGTCAACGCATCAATGCCGGTGGCGGCAGTCACGGAAGGTGGCAGACCAAGTGTCAACTCCGGATCGGCAAAAACCATCTTGGCCAGAATTTTGGGGCTGAACACCGTGCGCTTCACATGCGTGTCGTTCTCGCTCACGACGCTGGAACGGCCCACTTCCGAGCCGGTGCCCGAG
>CAIQEX010000109.1 GCA_903870955.1 uncultured beta proteobacterium | reverse complement strand
CGCACCTTTCTGATTCTTGAAATTTTTGCCCAACGTGCACGTAGTCACGAAGGCAAGTTGCAAGTCGAACTGGCACGTCTTCAGTACCTGAGTACCCGTTTGGTTCGCCGTTGGTCGCACTTGGAGCGCCAGAGCGGTGGAATCGGGATGCGAGGCGGCCCCGGTGAAGCGCAGATCGAGTTGGACCGTCGCATGATCGGTGAGACGATCAAGCGAACCAAAGAGCGCCTTGCCAAAGTCAAGAAGCAGCGCCAGACCCAACGACGCCAGCGCGAACGTCGCGACGCCTTCAACATCTCGTTGATTGGCTACACCAATGCAGGTAAATCAACGCTTTTCAATGCGCTGGTCAAGGCGCGCGCCTACGCGGCCGACCAGCTCTTTGCCACGCTCGATACCACCACGCGCCAACTCTATCTGGGAGAGGCCGGGCGCTCGGTGTCCTTGTCCGATACCGTTGGTTTTATCCGCGATCTGCCGCACGGCTTGGTGGATGCCTTTCAAGCGACGTTGCAGGAAGCCATCGATGCCGATTTGTTGCTGCATGTGGTCGACGCATCGAACGCAGGTTATGTCGATCAAATCGCCCAAGTACAGCGTGTTCTGACGGAAATCGGCGCGCAGGACATTCCGCAGTTGCTGGTATTCAACAAGACCGACGCTTTGGGGCCTGAACAGCAACCGATTCGTTGGGTTGATGAATACGAAATTGAGGGGGTTCAGACCCCACGGGTTTTTGTCAGTGCCAAAAGCTTGCAAGGAGTGGCTGAATTGCGACAAAAGCTGTCCTCCATCGTAAGTTCGGCTGTTCGCACCGAGCCTGCGCCTTCGGATATTCGCCTTGATGACCTTGAAAATGACGGGGCTGCATCGTGATTGGGCACAATCGGGGTTCGGCCAATAAAGTTGATGCAATGAAATTTCTATTTTCCCGGTTTGACTGGAGCCTGCCAGTGCAGCGACTTCAGCGCATGTTCAATTTGAACGATTCCCGCTGGGGTCGTGGCGACGGCAAGGCTGGAGAGTCGGGCAAGCCGACGGATGCTTCGGACCCGGAGCAGCCTAAACTTCCGACACCCGATCGTCGCCCCGCGTCCGCCAGTTCGGGACCGCCTGATCTGGACGAATTGTGGCGTGACTTCAACCGCAAATTGGGCAGTCTGTTTGGTGGCAAGCAGTCCGGTGGCCAGGGCGGCGGAAGCAACGGCTCGGGCGGCGGTTTTCAGCCTGATATGAAGAGTGCCGGTGTTGGCATTGGCCTGATTCTGGGCGTTTTGGTGCTGATTTGGCTGGGTACGGGCTTTTTCATCGTGCAGGAAGGCCAGCAAGCAGTCATCACCCAATTTGGCCGCTACAAGACCACGGTCGGTGCCGGTTTTCAATGGCGCATGCCTTACCCGGTGCAGCGCCATGAGTTGGTTTTTGTGACCCAAATCAGATCCATCGATATTGGCCGCGACACGGTACTTAAAGCGACGGGGCTCAAAGAGTCGGCCATGCTGACGCAGGACGAGAACATTCTGGATATCAAGTTCGCCGTTCAATACCGTCTGAGTGACGCGCGCGCCTTTTTGTTTGAAAGCAAAAACCCGACGGATGCTGTGGTCCAAGCCGCAGAAACCGCGGTGCGTGAAGTCATCGGGCGCATGAAGATGGATGCCGCGCTGTCTGAAGAGCGCGACCAGATTGCCCCCCAGGTACGCAAATTGATGCAAGACATTCTGGACCGCTACAAGGTGGGTGTAGAGGTCGTGGGCATCAATTTGCAGCAGGGTGGGGTTCGACCTCCCGAGCAGGTGCAGGCGTCGTTTGACGATGTTCTCAAGGCTGGCCAGGAGCGTGAGCGCGCTAAAAACGAAGCACAGGCCTATGCCAACGACGTAATTCCGCGGGCCGTTGGTTCTGCTTCGCGTCTCAAGGAAGAGGCCGACGCCTATAAGGCCCGCGTTGTGGCCCAGGCGCAGGGCGATGCCCAACGGTTCCGCTCGGTTTTCGCCGAATACCAGAAGGCACCACAGGTTACGCGTGACCGGATGTATCTGGACACCATGCAGCAGATTTACGGCAATGTGACCAAGGTTATCGTGGAGTCGCGTCAGGGTTCGAGCCTGTTGTATCTGCCTTTGGACAAGATCTTGCAGATGGGCTCCGCTGGTGCACCCGTAGCAGCTGATGCCACATCTTCTTCTGGTGCCACGGTAGTCCCTGTACTGCCTGGCATGAATAGCAATGCCTCCGACGCCCGGACGCGCGATGCTGCGCGTACCCGTGAACGTGACGTTCGCTAGGAGCACCCCATGAACCGTATTGGACTTATTCTTTCTTCGTTGCTGGTGCTTGTTGTGCTGGCCAGTTCCACTTTGTTTGTGGTCGACCAGCGTCAATTCGGCGTGGTGTATGCCTTGGGTCAGATCAAGGAGGTTATTACCGAGCCCGGTTTGAACATCAAACTGCCACCCCCTTTCCAGAATGTTTCGTACATCGACAAGCGCCTGCTGACATTGGACAGTTCAGACTCCGAACCCATGTTGACTGCAGAAAAGCAGCGGGTGGTGATTGACTGGTATGTGCGCTGGCGTATTACCGAACCCACCGAGTACATCCGCAACGTGGGTTTAAATGAAGGCGCCGGTGCCAGCCAACTCAATCGTGTCGTGCGCAATGCCTTTCAGGAAGAAATCAACAAGCGCACGGTCAAGGAACTGCTGTCGCTCAAGCGTGAGGCCTTGATGGCCGACGTGAAGTCCGAAGTACTGGACAAAGTGCGTGGCGCCAAGCCTTGGGGTGTCGATGTGGTGGACGTGCGCATTACCCGCGTCGACTATGTCGAGGCCATCACGGAGTCGGTTTATCGCCGCATGGAGGCAGAGCGTAAACGTGTTGCCAACGAATTGCGTTCGACCGGTGCGGCTGAGGGTGAAAAGATTCGCGCCGACGCAGACCGTCAGCGCGAGGTGACGATTGCCAATGCCTACCGTGATGCCCAGAAGATCAAAGGTGAGGGCGATGCCGAAGCGGCACGCATATACGGTGAGGCTTTTGGCAAGGACCCGCAGTTTGCGCAGTTCTACCGCAGTCTGGATGCCTACAAGGCCAGCTTTACCAACAAGAGTGATGTGATGGTGCTTGACCCGTCTTCCAGTGAGTTCTTCAAAGTGTTCCGTAACGGTGGGGCGGGTGGCAACAACGTGCCTGCCAAGAAATAGTCTTAGGCATCGTTGTGGATAGCGATACCTTGTGGATGGCGCTTGCGTTGGTTCTGGTGTTTGAGGGTTTGTTTCCCTTCATTTCGCCTGCCAACTGGCGCCGCATGTTCGCTCAGCTGCTGCAATTGTCGGACGGGCAGATCCGGATGTTCGCCATGGTCAGCATTTCGGCCGGCTTATTGATGATTTGGCTGCTCGGATCCTGAAATCGGTGCCTTAGGCCGGTAAAATCGCCGTTTTAACAGCCTCCATCATTTACATGTCTGCTTGGGTCCTCCCGGATCACATTGCCGATGTGCTGCCTTCCGAGGCCCGCCACATCGAAGAAATACGTCGAGATCTGCTGGACATGGCGCGTTGCTATGGCTATGAGCTCGTCATGCCGCCTTTGCTGGAGCATCTGGAGTCACTGCTCTCGGGCACGGGTGAGGCGCTGGATTTGCAAACCTTCAAACTGGTTGACCAACTTTCCGGACGCATGATGGGTTTGCGTGCAGACAGCACGCCCCAGGTTGCACGAATCGACGCCCATTTGCTCAATCGCCGCGGCGTGGCCCGTCTGTGCTACTGCGGCCCGGTGCTGCACACCCGTCCCGGTGGTCCACACGCAAGTCGTGAGCCGCTGCAGTTCGGTGCCGAGCTGTATGGTCATGGTGGTTTGGAAGCTGACCTTGAAATCCTGACTCTGGCGCTGGATGCGCTTCGGTCCGCCAACGTGGGGCGTCTGACGGTCGATCTCGCCGATGCGCGCATCGTCAGCGCGTTGCTCAGTGCTTCGGGGCTTGGCAAACTTGCGCAAGAGCAGGTACATGCCGCTTTGGCTGGAAAAGATGCCACTGAATTGCGCGCCATTACCTCTTCGTGTCAGCCGGATATCGCAACCGCTATTCAAAGTCTGGTCGAGTTGTATGGCGATGTCTCGGTACTCGAGCGGGCGGCAAAGTGTCTCCCGGCATTGCCAGAGGTGCAACAGGCGCTAGGCGAACTGCGCTGGCTGGCCAGCCACATTGCAGTCGCTTTTGATGACGTGAAAGTCAGCTTTGATCTGGCCGATTTGCGCGGCTACGCCTATTACACCGGCGCACGTTTCTCCATTTATGCACCGGACGCCCATGATGCCTTGGCACGTGGTGGCCGGTATGACGAGGTGGGATCGGTGTTTGGCCGCAAGCGCCCGGCAGTGGGCTTCAGCCTGGATGTCAAGGAACTCGCGTTGGCCGCCCGCCTCAAGCCCTTGCGTGCCGCGATTCGCGCGCCGTGGGGTGAGGACGCTCTGTTGCGTACGGCGATTGCCAGGCTGCGCGAGCAGGGCGAAACGGTGGTTTGCGTGTTGCCCGGACACGAGAGTGAAGTAGATGAATTCCAATGCGATCGCGAGTTGAAGCAACACGACGGTCAATGGTCAGTGACAGCAATTTAAGTACATATTCATGAATACAACAAAAGGTCGGAATGTAGTGGTCGTCGGTACCCAGTGGGGCGACGAGGGCAAGGGCAAGTTGGTCGATTGGCTGACTGAAAGTGCCCAGGGTGTCGTGCGCTTTCAAGGTGGACACAACGCCGGCCACACCTTGGTCATCAATGGTGTCAAGACTGCCCTGCATCTGATCCCCAGTGGCATCATGCGCCCGGGTGTGAAGTGCTATATCGGCAACGGTGTGGTGCTTTCGGCAGCCAAATTGTTTGAGGAAATTGAAGGCTTGGAAAAAGCCGGTGTCATCGTGCGTGACCGCCTGCGGGTGAGTGAGGCCTGCCCGCTGATTCTGGCTTTTCACGTGGCATTGGATCTGGCGCGCGAAGTGGCGCGCGAAAAAGGCGGCAGTGCAAAGATCGGCACCACCGGACGCGGCATTGGTCCGGCTTACGAAGACAAGATTGCCCGCCGTGCCCTGCGGGTTCAAGATCTCAAGCACCCCGAACGATTCGCGGCCAAGTTGCGTGAATTGCTGGATTTGCACAACCATGTGCTGACCAGCTACCTGGGCTCTGAAGCCTTTGACTTTGGTGAAACGCTCAAGCCCTTTATGGAAAATGGCCGCGTTCTTTTTGAGCCGGTGTACGCGCAGGCAATGCAGCATGCTGAACTGCTCAAGCCCATGATTGCGGACGTCTCACGCGAATTGAATGAAGCGAATTTGCACGGCGCCAACCTGCTGTTCGAAGGCGCACAAGGTACGCTGCTTGATGTCGACCACGGCACCTATCCCTATGTGACTTCCAGCAACTGTGTGGCGGGCAATGCCGCTGCTGGATCGGGCGTTGGCCCGGGCATGTTGCACTACGTACTCGGCATTACCAAGGCCTATTGCACACGCGTGGGTGGCGGCCCTTTCCCCACCGAATTGGATTGGGAAACTCCGGGCACACCCGGCTATCACATGAGCACCATTGGCGCTGAAAAAGGCGTGACAACTGGTCGTTCACGCCGTTGCGGCTGGTTTGACGCTGCGTTGCTGAAGCGTTCGGCCCAGGTCAATGGCCTGTCCGGCTTGTGCATTACCAAGCTCGACGTGCTTGACGGTTTGAAAGAGTTGATGCTGTGCACCGGCTACGACATGGACGGTGAAAAGATCGACATCCTTCCCATGGGCGCGGACGACATCGAACGCTGCACACCGATTTATGAAGTCATGGAAGGCTGGAGCGACAGCACTGTGGGCGTCACCCAATACGACAAACTGCCGGTGGCTGCGCGGCTGTATTTGCAGCGCATCGAGCAGGTCACGGGTGTTCCCATTCACATGGTGTCCACCAGTCCCGATCGTGATCACACCATCATGATGCGCCACCCCTATCTGGCAGACTAAGCCAAAGGTGAACCCTATTTTTGCAGGCTAAACCCGAAACGACAGGAGCAAACACGATGTTGACTGAAGATGGCAAGCACCTTTATGTGAGTTATGACGAGTACCACAACCTGATTGAAAAACTGGCGATCAAGGTTTTTCAGTCTGGGTGGGAGTTCGACACTATTTTGTGTCTGGCACGTGGTGGCATGCGCCCCGGTGACATTCTCTCGCGCGTGTTTGACAAGCCTTTGGCCATCATGTCGACCAGTTCTTATCGTTCCAATGCAGGAACGCAGCAAGAAAACCTGGACATTGCGCACTACATCACCACCCCCAAAGGTGAGATCGCGGGCCGGGTGCTGTTGGTCGATGATCTGGCGGATTCCGGCGTGACACTCAATGCGGTGATTCATCAGCTCAAAAACAACTACAAACCCATCACGGAGTTGCGCAGCGCCGTGATCTGGACCAAGGCCTTGTCCAAGTTCACGCCGGACTACTCGGTCGAGTTTCTCAGCACGAATCCCTGGATTCACCAGCCCTTTGAGAGTTATGACGCCTTGCGTCCACAGCAGCTGATTGAAAAGTGGAGTGTCTGAATAGAGCCCCCACGCTCCGCCGCTGCGCGGGTCGCTGCCCCCCGAGGGGGCGCATTTCCCCTTGGGGCGGCCCTGCGGGGAAACGGACCCCCACGCTCCGCCGCTGCGCGGGTCGCTGCCCCCCAAGGGGGTTAATTTTTCTTGGGGCGGCCCGGCAAAAAATTGGGCCCCCACGCTTGGTTCAAAGATATGTCTAATCCTGTCACCGACCTGATTCACCACGCCTACGCTCCGCCTGCTGGCTTCGAAGCGCCGCAGCCCGGTGTGTTCAAGGCCTCAACGATATTTTTCAATTCTGTAGCGGACATGCGCGGGCGGTATCGCTCGATCATGGACAACGACTCGTATACCTACGGTCTTCGCGGAACACCCACCACCTACCTGCTCGAGGAGCGCCTGTGTGCGCTAGAGGGGGGTGAGCGTTGCCTGTTGGTGCCCAGTGGGTTAGCGGCGATAGGGCTGGTATCGCTGGCGCTATTGAAGTCCGGTGACGAAGTTTTGTTTCCCGACAACGTTTACGGCCCCAGCAAATCCCTGGCTGAAGGTGTCCTGAAAGACTGGGGCATTACCCACCAGTATTACGACCCGATGGATCCGCAGGATCTGGAAGCCCAGATATCCAGCCGCACCAAGTTGGTTTGGCTGGAAGCGGCGGGTTCTGTGACTCTGGAGTTTCCTGACCTCCTGGCCCTGGTGCGCATTTGCAAACAACGCAAGGTGTTGACTGCTCTGGACAATACCTGGGGTGCTGGTTTGGCCTTCAAACCTTTTGATCTGGTGCCAGATGCATCGCCCGCCCTGGGCGTGGATATTTCTACGCACGCGTTGACCAAATACCCCAGTGGCGGTGGCGACGTTTTGATGGGCAGCGTCATGGTGCGTGACCGTGCGTTGCACAAGCTGTTAAAGCTTACCCATTTGCGTCTGGGTCTTGGCGTCGGTATGAATGACGTAGAGGCCATACTGCGCTCTTTGCCCAGCATCGCATTGCGTTACCGGGCACATGACGAAGCCACGCGGGCTCTGGCGCTTTGGGCGGACACACAGCCCGAGTTTGTGCAAGTGCTGCATCCCTCTTTGCCCGGTTCGCCGGGGCACAAGCATTGGAAGGAACTGTGTGTCAATGGGTTTGGCGGTGCGGCTGGCCTGGTCAGTGTGATATTGGACGAGCGTTTCACGCAGGAGCAGACGGATGCTTTTTGCGATGCGCTCAAACTTTTCAGGCTTGGCTATAGCTGGGGCGGTCCGATCAGCCTGGTGGTGCCTTACGACTTGACCGACATGCGCACAGTCTGGCCGACCTATCTTGAAAAGGGTACCTTGGTGCGTTTTTCGATCGGTCTTGAAGACGTACTCGACTTGCAACAGGATATAGACCAGGCTCTGCGCGTGTTGCGCTAATCCAGCGTGTACTGGGGGCGTAGTTCAACGCAAATCTTTTATCGCCCTTGTACTGGTGTTTCCCTGAGTAGTCAGAAAGCTTGACACGGGTTAACCTGATGCCATGAGTTCTCAGACCAGCTTCGAAGCCCCGCCGCCTTACGTTCCGCCTCCCTCCGAGGCACCCAGGAAGACGATCAATATTCTGGGTGTCAGCGCACCCTTTCATTGGCTTCGCGACGGCTTCGGCGACATGCGGACGCACCCTGGAATCAGTGGCTTCTTTGGCGTCGCTTTCTGGCTGATGGCCGTCCTGCTTGGGGCCGTGTTTCGCGCGAGTCCGGAGTACACCATGTCGATTGCATCGGGTTGTCTGCTGGTCGGACCGTTTCTGGCGTTGGGCCTGTATGAAGTCAGTCGCAGACGCGAGGCAGGGTTGAAGCCGGACCTGATGACTTCACTGACCTGCTGGCGCAGCCATATCAGAAGCATGGGCATGTTGGTGCTGGTTCTGATTGTCATGGAACTGTTGTGGGGACGTGCCTCACTGGTGGTCTTTGCAGTGTTTTTCAATACCGGCATGCCATCCACCACCGGTGTCATGGAGGCTGTTTTCAATCCGCAGAATTGGGAGTTTGTGGCCGCGTACGCCATTGTGGGCGGCGGCTTTGCGACCCTGGTATTTTCTATTTCGGCGGTCTCGATCCCGATGATTCTGGACCGCGACACGGACGCAATCTCGGCCGCCATCACCAGCCTTGAAGTCATGTTCCACAACACCTTTGTGATGCTGATTTGGGGCGCATTGATTGCGGCATTGGTCGGCCTGTCACTGGCATTACCGTGGGGCACGGGGCTGTTGATCGCAGGTCCTTTGCTGGGGCATGCGACCTGGTACGCCTACCGTGGGGCAGTCCAGTGGCCGCAGGATGTTACAGTCCCATGAATTAACGAAAGTACATCTTGGCAACTCCCAATTACGGATACGAAAAGCGTCAGAAAGAACTGGCAAAAAAGAAGAAGAAAGAAGAGAAACTGAAGGCCAAATCTGAGCGCAAGGTCGGTGATGGTCCGGACGATTCCAGCCAACCAGAAACCGAAGGTGAGGCGCCCGTAGCACCTGGTGCTGACAGCGCCGCTTGATTCGCTTCGCCAATTAGCTATTTAAGAAGTTTTTTCATCGCTGGCCAGACATTGTTCAAAATGGTTGGGTGCGCAGCGGCAACCGGGTGGATGCGATCCGCTTGAAACAACTTCAGCGAATCTGGAACGTCCGCAACGCCTTTCAGCAGAAACGGTACCAGGACCGCCTGCTGGCTTTTGGCAACTGCACTAAACATTTCTGCAAACTGCTTCGCATAGGCTTGTCCGTAGTTGGGCGGCATCTGCATGCCCAGTAACAGTACTTTGGCTCCTGCGGCCTTTGCGGCCGACGACATGGCCTCCAAATTGTCCTGACTCATGTTGAGCGGCAAGCCACGCAGTGCGTCGTTACCGCCGAGTTCAATGATGAGCAGAGTGGGCTGGTGTTGCTTTAGCAAAGCCGCCAGGCGGCTGCGCCCACCCGAGGTGGTGTCGCCACTGATACTGGCGTTGACCACATGCGCGGGTATCTTTTCCTGATCCAAGCGGGCCTGCATTAATGCGACCCAGCCCTCACCACGCTGCAGGCCGTACTCCGCACTCAAGGAGTCGCCCAACACCAGAATCGTGGTTGGGTGCGTGGCGGGCTTGCTGCTTTGCGCAAGACTTGGCCCCGTAAACAGTGCCGTTAACACAAGCAGGCTAAAGTGGCGTCGTATCAATGGGAACTTCATGTCAGATTCAATTATTGCCGTAGAGCATGTTTTCAAGGCCGTGAGCGACTCCACCGGCACCCTGGAGATTTTGTCCGATATCAATTTTGCGCTGAAGCGCCAAGAGACGGTGTCGATTGTCGGTGCATCCGGTTCGGGCAAGAGTACGCTTTTGTCCATCATGGCCGGTTTGGACACCCCCACCAGCGGAACCGTGCGTTTGGCCGGGCAGGACCTGTTCGCCATCGACGAGGATGCGCGCGCTGCCATGCGTGCCCGGCAGGTCGGTTTTGTTTTTCAAAGCTTTCAGTTGCTTGGCAACCTGACCGCCCTGGAGAATGTGATGCTTCCGCTCGAACTCGATGGCCGAAAGGACGCGCGCAAGGCGGCTACTGCAATGCTGGAGCGCGTAGGCCTGTCGCAGCGCCTCCATGCCTATCCCAAGGTGCTCAGCGGGGGCGAGCAGCAGCGCGTGGCCCTTGCCAGAGCGTTTGTGGTGCATCCGGCTGTGTTGTTGGCCGACGAGCCCACGGGAAGTCTTGACTTTGCCACTGGTGAAAAGATCATGGAGCTGATGTTTGACCTGAACCGGGAGCAGGGAACCACCTTGGTGCTGGTCACGCATGACCGGGCCATCGCCTCACGCTGCAACCGCAGTATCACGATTGAGGCGGGCAGGGTCCTGGAGCCGGCGGCCGCAGAACTGTAGCGTTACGACTCCTGCCGCTGGCTACCCAAAGGTGCAGTGGATGCCTGTCGGGCGCTGGTGTCTGCATCCAGAAGCCCCCGAATCTGGCGCAGCAGGGGATGCGCATCCATGTACTTTTGCCCGTAGCCCAGGTTAAAGCCGTAGTCAAAGTCAGGTGGGTTATCCCCTTGGTTGTGCTGCAGGATGGTTTCCAGTTTGTCCAGACCCTTGACGATGCGGGCTTCCGGGCTGCTGGCATTTTCGTACTCGTCCCATAGCGCCAGGAAGACATCCGCAACCCCCGCTGGCAGCGTTTGCATCAGGGTTTGCAGATCAGCCCGTTCCTGCTCGGATTTGTTTGGACTCTGGTGTTGCAGGATTGCCGGAATATCGCCGTGCAAGGCTTCGCCCAGGTCATGCAACACGCACATCTTGAGCACTTTGCCAAAGTCCAGGTTGGCGAATTCGCTCTCAAACACCATCGCCATCAGGCACAAGCGCCAGCTGTGTTCGGCTGTGCTTTCCTGCTGACCGGTGGAGGTATAGGCGCTACGCAACACGCTTTTGAGGCGCTCAGCTTCGCGCAGAAAAGTCAGGGTGCCAAATAAATCGCTGGGTGCCATGGGATTGATTGTGGCACTCGACGAGCGGGTCATGGTGTACCGTCGATAATCACCCCATGTCCTCACCAAAAGTTCTATTCGGCTTTCACGCCGTGGGCGTGCGCCTCAAGACCGCGCCGAATTCCATCATCGAAATTTATTACGAGCCCACACGGCGCGACGCGCGCATGCGCCAATTTATTGAAAAGGTCACCGAGAGCGGTGTGCGCCTGATTGAAGCCGATGGCATGCGCCTGGCCAAACTGGCGGGTAGCCACGGTCACCAAGGTGTGGCGGCGCGCGTGCAGGAAATCAAACAGGTGCATTCACTGGACGAATTGCTGGAAAACCTGGAGGCCGCCAACGCCGAGTTACCACCCGACGAACGCACACCGCCGTTGATTTTGGTGCTCGATGGCGTGACCGATCCACACAACCTCGGCGCCTGCCTGCGCGTGGCCGATGGGGCCGGTGCGCACGCGGTGATTGCGCCCAAGGACCACGCGGCCGGTATCAATGCCACGGTGGCCAAGGTGGCCAGTGGTGCTGCCGAGACGGTTCCCTATTTCATGGTGACCAATTTGGCGCGCACGTTGGGCGAGCTCAAAGAGCGCAACATTTGGGTGATTGGCACCAGCGACCAGGCCACGCAGACGATTTATCAGGCGGACTTCAAGGGCGCTGTGGCGCTGGTGCTGGGTGCCGAGGGCGATGGCATGCGCCAGCTGACGGCCAAGACCTGTGACCAGTTGGTCAGCATTCCCATGCGCGGCGCGGTGGAGAGCCTGAACGTGTCGGTGGCCAGCGGAATCTGCTTGTACGAAGCGGTGCGCCAGCGAAGCAGCTAGTCGGGTGGGATGGTTCTTGAGGCGAAGGAAAGATCAGTTGCCGCAAACACGGACTTCCGAAGATTTCACCCACTTCGGGAAAATGTTCAGACCGAAGTTTGGCGATCACACGGATTGGAAAACAGTCGCACGATGGCTCACTAAAAATTTGATCAATGGCTGAAGTTAAGATTTCACAAACTCCTGACATCGACGGTTAGTTCCATCGCCGATGTAATCCACGCGAGGCCAATATGACACGCACGGCAATGCTATTGAAAATCACCAGGCGTCTGATTGTCATGACGGCAATCGCGCTTTTTTTCGTGGTGGGAATTTTCGCCATGACTTTGCTGCGCGGCGACCGTTTTATGACTTCCTGGGCCTGCTTTGGCTGTGGCTTGCTAGGAGGCTTCGTGAGCATCCAGCAACGCCTCAAGAAGTTCGGGGACGATGAACTCGACCTCCTGTCTCAGTCCTGGTTTCAGATTCTGCTGATTCCCGTGTACGGCGGGTTGTTCGCGCTGGTTCTTTATATTTGTTTTCTCAGCGGAATTGTGGAGGGATCACTTTTCCCCCGTTTTGCGATTCCCACATTCTCGGCGCCAATGCCGACAACGGAAGACATGCGGAATTTTTTCTCTCTGACGTATCCCGCAACCGGTGCAGATGTTGCGAAGTTCCTTTTTTGGTCGTTCGTGGCTGGCTTTTCAGAGCGCTTTGTTCCGCAGATCCTCGATCAGGCACAACGGGAAGCGCTCAATGGTGCGCAGCAGCGAACCGGGTCAGATGTCACGCCTACCTCTTCTACGCCATCACTTTCGCCCACCGCGGCAGCATCGGACACGCCCACTCCGCCGGCCACTGGGCAATAGGTCGTTGCGGCAGCATGTGAAACTCAGCCCGCTAAACAAACCCCAGCCAACCCAGCAGTCCACCCAACGCGAGTAGCCACAAAAGGTGGATACGGGTGCGCCAGACCAGTACTGTCACCAGAATCGTCAGCAGCCAGAGCGGGGCATTGTCACGGGCACTGCCCTGGGCATTGGACAAAATCCAACCCGTGGCACCCAAGAGTCCGATGACGATGGGCGCCATGCCGGCCTTAAACGCACGTACACCCAGCCGCTCCCGGTTTTGATGGCTCCACCGCGCGGCAAGCAGGGTCAGCGTGGTGCTGGGTAGCAACATGCCCAGCGTGCTGGTGCCAACCCCCAACAGACCCCAGCCCCAAATGGTCCAGGTCCCCGCTGCAGCACCCGCAGAATTGATACCTACATGCCACCCCATCAATGGAATGAACAGCAGATTGGGGCCGGGTGCGGCCTGTGCCAATGCCATGCTGGCGCGGAACTGTTCGTCGGTGATCCAGTGCTGCTGTTCCACCAGATAACGGTGCATATCAGGTGCCGTCGCAATCGCGCCGCCCACGGCCATCAGCGACAGCGACAAAAAGTGCCCGAGCATGTGCAGCCAGTCCCAGGCGCTCAATACGATGCTCATGGGGCAGATTCCGGCTTGGCGGTGCGGCCTTCCAATAGACGCAATGCGCGATAGGCTCCGATGCAGGTTAACGCACCCAAAGACAACAGCACCCACACCAGAGGAATGCGCAGAACAGCAATCGCAACAAAGGTGAGCGCCACCGCCAGCCAACACAACGGTCGACCGAGGGGACTGCGCTGCAAGGCGGGCAACAGCTTGAGCCCGGTGGCGGTGATGAGCCCGGCGGTTACCGCACCCATGCCGCGCAGGGCACCTTGCACTTGGGGGATGTCAGACACGCCGTTGTAAAGCACCACCATGGCCAGCACAATCAACAACGGAAAAGACAGCATGCCGGCCATGGCCAACAGGGCGCCGGACAGGCCATAGTAGCGGTCGCCCAGCATCAGGGACAAATTCACCACATTGGGGCCGGGCAGGATTTGCGCGACGGCCCAATCCTCGACAAATTGCTCGCGCGTGAGCCATTGCTTTTTTTCGACCAATTCACGCTGCACGACGGCTAGCACGCCGCCAAAACCTTGCAGCGCCAGCTAGGAAAAGGACCAGAACAAATCGGACTTGGAGGTAGGGCGCATGGCGCTGGAGCTTACAACAACGCGGTGGTGAATTGCAGCGGGCGTGACAGCACGCATCACTCCTTCTTTCAAAGGCCTGCGCTGGGTTTTATCGGGGTTCAATGTCCGTCTAGGTGCAAGCCCCAGTGCGACAGATTGTTTTGCCCCGCTGAATTGCCCCCACAATCTATGCACACAGTGCGGAGGCAGCATGGGCATGACGGAAGAGCAGAAGCGTTTGCGTGAATTGCAAAGTGGCGTTGAATGGCAGCGCTGGGGGCCTTATTTGAGCGAGCGTTCCTGGGGCACTGTGCGCGAGGATTACAGCGTGGACGGCAATGCCTGGAACTACCTGACCCATGACATGGCCCGCAGCAAGGCTTACCGCTGGGGCGAGGACGGTTTGGCCGGCATCTGCGACCGCTTTCAGTTGTTGTGTTTTTCACTGGGCTTGTGGAACGGCCAGGATTCCATTCTCAAGGAGCGCGCTTTTGGCGTGAACTCCACCGAGGGAAACCATGGCGAGGATGTGAAGGAGTACTACTTCTACCTCGACAGCACGCCCACCCACAGCTACATGAAGTACCTGTACAAATACCCGCAGCAGGCCTACCCGTATCAGGAACTATTGGACGTGAATGCCAGTCGGGGTGGCAAGGGGCTGGAGTACGAGTTGCTGGACACCGGGATTTTTGACGAAGACCGGTATTTCGATGTCTTCGTGGAATACGCCAAGGCGGGTCCGAATGACCTGTGCGTGCGCATCGAAGCCTTTAACCGTGGTCCCGAGGCGGCAGAACTGCATCTGGTACCGCAATTGTGGTTTCGCAACACCTGGGCCTGGGGCGACAAGCCGCTGCGCCAACCGCTGATTCAAACCGGCAAGAGTGGCAAGGGTTTTGTCAGCCTGCTGGCCGACGACACCCAAGCCGACGGTTTGGATAACCTGCCTTCGCCCTACAAAGTAGGCGAACAGTATTTCTACGGTGAAGCCGACGGGCAAGCGTTATTCACCAACAACGAATCCAATACCGAACGCCTCTATGGCGTTACCGATGGCACCGCGCCGCGCTTCAGCAAAGACGCTTTTCATCGCCATATTGTGAATGGCGAAGATTCGCTCAACCCGGCTGGTCGGGGTACCAAGTCTGCGCTGCATTACAGGCGCATGGTGCCGGCCGGGGGCTCCACGGTGCTCCACTTGCGCCTGAGTGCCAAAGCACTGGTCAACCCACTGGAGGATGTCGGCGCCACCGTGCGTCAACGCCAGCAGGAAGCCGACGCCTTTTATGCCCAAATCCATCCCAAGGGCGCGTCAGAGGACGAGCGGCGCATCCAGCGCCAGGCCTTTGCCGGCATGATGTGGACCAAGCAGAACTACATTTTTGATGTGGACCTCTGGCTTAAAGGAGACAACCCGCAGAGCCCGCCGCCGCCGGACCGCGATGAGATTCGCAACAAGCATTGGCGGCACCTCAACTCGATGCGCGTGCTGTCCATGCCGGACAAGTGGGAGTACCCCTGGTTTGCCGCCTGGGACCTGGCCTTTCATACGGTCGCGATTGCCTTGATCGATGCCGAGTTTGCCAAGGAGCAGTTGTTGGTGATGCTGTTTGAGCAGTTTCAACACCCCAACGGGCAGATACCGGCCTATGAATGGGAGTTTTCCGACCTCAATCCACCGGTCCATGCCTGGGGTGTCTGGCGCGTCTACAACATGGACCGCATCCGCTCGGGCAAACCCGACCATGCCTTCCTGGAGCGCTGCTTTCACAAACTGCTGATCAACTTTGCCTGGTGGGTCAACAAAGTGGACAGCAGTGGCAACAACATCTTTGAAGGCGGGTTCCTGGGGCTGGACAACATCACCTTGTTTGACCGTTCCAAGAAGCTGCCGGGCGGTGCCGTACTGGAACAGTCCGATGCCACCGGCTGGATGGGCTTTTTCTGCTTGAACATGATGCGCATCGCACTCGAACTGGCCAAGGAGAACAAGTCTTATGAGGGGCTGGCCACCAAGTTCTTTCAGCACTTTATTTACGTCGGTGCCGCCATGAAGAATATGGGCGGGCGCGACTACAACCTGTGGGACGAGGAGGATGCATTCTTCTACGACGTGCTGCGCTACCCGGATGGGCATTTTGAGAAGTTGCGTGTGCGTTCGTTGGTCGGGCTTATTCCGCTGTATGCGGTCGAACGGCTGGAGACCGAATGGACTTCGCAATTCCCTGAATTCACCCACCACCTGAACTGGTTTCTGAAAAACCGCCAGAGTCTGGTGCAGCAGTGCGTGACCCGCATCCCGGGCAAAAAGGGCGAGACCTTTGCCCTGTCGATTGTGAATCGCGAGCAACTGCTGCGCATGTTGCAAACGCTGTGCGATCCCGAGGAATTCTTGTCGGACTACGGGCTGCGCAGTATGTCCAAGTTACACCGCGATGCACCCTTTGTGCTGGGCGGCAATCAGGTGAGTTATGAGCCGGGCGAGGCGGAATCCAAGATCAAGGGCGGAAACTCCAATTGGCGTGGGCCGATCTGGTTCCCCACCGCCTTTTTGATGATCGAATCGCTGCGTAAATTGGCCAAGGCCTATGGCGATGATGTGTCCGTGGTGGATGCCCAAGGCAAGCGCTGGACCATTGGCGACATTGCGCGCACCCACGCCGAGCGCCTGATCTCGGTCTTCGCGCGTGACGCGAATGGCTTGCGACCGCAAAGTGGCAGCATCGCCAAATTTCAGAATGATCCGCATTGGAAGGATTACCTGCACTTTCACGAATACTTCCATGGCGATACCGGGGTCGGGCTGGGTGCCGCGCACCAGACCGGCTGGACCGGCCTGATTGCCTCACTGATCGACGAATGGCGCGCGCACTGAAGGCGATTTACTTCGCTAGCAGGGAGGCAATCTGCGCATCCTTGTCTTTCCACAGTTGCTGTGCCCAGGTGGAAAAGGCTTCGCGCAAGGCTGGGTCGTTGCCGTAATCGCCGCTCAACAATTCACGCGGCAAGGGCAAACTGCGAACCCGCACGATGACCCGTCGCATCCGCCCACAGAGGAACGTCCAAAACCCCGGAATGCCGTCGGGGTAGACGATGGTCACGTCCAGAATGGACTGAAACTTATCCCCCATGGCATTGAGCGCGAGCGCGACGCCACCCGCTTTGGGCTTTAGCAAATAGCGGTAGGGCGATTGCTGGCGCGCATGTTTGGCCGGGGTGAAACGCGTGCCCTCCATGAAGTTGGTGACGCTGGTCGGGATCAGGGCAAATTTGGCGCATGCCCGACGCGTGCTTTCCTGATCTTTGGCGCGCATTTCAGGGTGCTTCTTCAAATATGCCTCGCTGTGGCGGCGCATGAAGGGAAAGTCGAGCGCCCACCATGCCAGGCCCATGATGGGCATCCAGATCAACTGTTGTTTGATGAAAAACTTGAGCAAAGGGATGCGGCGGTTGAACAGGTGCTGCATGACAAAAATATCGGCGGCGCATTGGTGGTTGGCATTGACCAGATACCAGTTGTGCGCGTCCAGCCCTTCAATGCCCTGCACGTCCCATTGCGTGCGTTGGGTCAGTGCCATCCAGGCGCTGTTACGGCCAATCCAGTTTTCGGCAATGCCGATCAACACGGGATCCAGTAACAGGCGCACACGTTGAAAGGGAAGCACCAGCTTGATAGCCGCAAACACCAGCAGGATAGGCACCCAAAACAGAATGTTCAACATCAGCAGCGAGGCTGCAAATACGCCAACCAGTGGCGCTGGAAGGCGATTCAGCATGTGGACCGGGCCATGCGTGATGCGGGGTAGCCGGGAGCTACTTCAAACTGCCAGACAGGAACTGCCCCAGGCGCTCGCTCTTCGGGTTGGCTAGCACCTCGGCCGGGTTTCCTTCTTCTTCCACCAGACCCTTGTGCAGAAAGATCAGGTGGTTGGCGACTTCGCGGGCAAAACCCATTTCATGGGTCACCACGACCATGGTGCGTCCTTCTTGGGCCAGCGTCTTCATGACCTTGAGCACTTCGGAGACCAACTCCGGGTCGAGCGCACTGGTGGGCTCGTCAAAGAGCATGACTTCCGGCTCGACAGCCAGAGCGCGCGCGATGGCAACACGCTGCTGCTGGCCGCCGCTCAGGTGCGCGGGGTAGCGGTCTTCCACGCCGGAGAGCCCGACCTTGTTGAGGTACTTGCGTGCGGTCTCTATGGCTTCGTCCTTGGGCACGCCCAGGATGTGCACGGGCGTTTCGATGATGTTTTGCAGCACCGTCATGTGCGCCCACAAATTGAAATGCTGAAACACCATGGCCAGTTTGGTGCGCAGGCGCTGCAATTGTTTGGCGTCGGCCGCTTCCAACTCACCGTTCTTGCCCTTCACCAGCAACAGCTTTTCACCGGCCACTTCGATGCGGCCCTGGTTCGGCTTTTCCAGCAGGTTGATGCAACGCAGAAAGGTACTTTTGCCAGAGCCGGAACTGCCGATGATGCTGATCACATCCCCGGCATGCGCCGTGAGCGACACACCCTTGAGCACCTCATTGGGCCCAAAGCTTTTATGGATGTTTTCGACCTGGAGTTTGAGTGCGGTGGTGGACATAGGGCAGGCAATTCAGTAAGCGGTAAACATCAAGGCGTTTGCAACAGGATTTCAGTCGCCCAAGAGGGGACCGGTTCTAAAGGCCGTGGCACCGGCAATCTTGCCGATCTCGCAACCGGAGGTGACGTAGCGGTCCCGGATGCGGGCGTAAAAAACACCATCCACACCGGCCGTGACAGGGGTTGATACGCGGTCAATCGGGTTAATGACCTCGGCCACCAGATCGCCAGCTTTCAGCTTCTGTCCGGGGGTGGCGGCATAGACCACCACGCCAGGGCCCTTGGCACGCAGAGTCTCCGAACCTGCCAGCGGTGTGGGCTGACACAGTGGTTCGGGAATGGCCGGTTTATTGCCAGCTTGCAGCACGCCCAAATGTTCCAGGTAGGAGGCGATGGCCTGGGCGTCCTGTTGGGCGAAAGCATGGGTCACGTCCAACTCGCCACGCAACTCAATCGTCGCAGTGCAGCAACCTTGCGGCAGCGGGTGTGCAAGACCTTGTTTCTTCAACGCCTCAGCCAGACGCCACCAGACACCCGACAAACTTTCGTCTATGGGGCCACCGCCTGAATCCTTGGCCAGCAGAATGGCCTGGCTACCCATGAGGTGCGCAATCGGCGCCAACTGCGGCCAGCAGGTTTCCTCACAATAGAAGTGCATGACGCCTTCACAGTCGCAATGCAGGTCGAGCACGATGTCTGCGTCATGGGCCAGCGTCAGCAGCGTCTTGCGCATGCTTTTCAGTTCGGTGGAGGGCGTCCAGGCAGCCAGATAGTCGCTCATCGCGCGGCGCACGGTGGCCACGTTGGCCGCAGCGTCCGGGCCCAGTTTGTCCTGAATGGCGCCGAGCACTTCCTTGGCAAAATCCGGATAGTGGCGATTGAAGTTTTCCGAAGTGTCCAACTCGAATCGGCCCATCGGCTTGTGATCCAGGCGCTGCGAAAGGCCGATCGGATTGGAGACCGGCACCAGCACAATCTCGCCCACCAATTGACCCGCAGCTTCAGCGGCTTCCAGAAGAGGGCGCAGGTGGTAGGCCGTCAGCATGCCCGGCAGCTCCTCGGCATGCAGGCTGGCCTGGATGTATATCTTCAGCTCACCTTGGGCCCGGTTCGCGGGCTGGCCAAAGTGAAAACTGGTTAATGTTTTGTGGCTGCCCAGGCTAGGAGACAACAGCGGGTGGTCGATGCGTTGCATGGTCTGTTTGATTTGCACTATGGCTTGCGCGGTGCCAGATGCGCCAGGAAGTGACGCTCGGCCAGGCGGAAAACCGCGATCAGGCAGAACGAGGCAACCAGGTAAATGGCTGCCGCCGCAATGTAGGCTTCAAACGGCAGGTAGTAGTCCGAGTAGACACGGCTGGCGGCGGCGGTGACGTCCAGCATGCTGGGCACGGCACTCGCCAGGCTGGTGCTTTGCAGCATCATCACGACTTCGTTGCTATAGGCCGGCAAGGTACGGCGCATGGCGCTTGGCAACACGACCCGCAGCATGACCTCGAAACGGCTCATGCCAAAGGCCTGTGCCGCCTCAATCTCACCCGCATTGGTTTCGCGAATGGCACCCGCCAGCATTTCGGCGGTGTAACCGGCGGTGTTCAGGCTAAAGGCCAGCAGGGCGCAGAAGAAGGGTTCTTTGAAATGGGTCCAGGGCCAGACATCGTCCCAGCGTGCCTGAATCCACTCCAATTGCCCCAGCCCGTAGTAGATGAGGTAGACCTGAATCAGCAGGGGCGTGCCGCGCACCGTGTAGGTGTAGGCGCCGACAATCCAGCGCAGGGGAGCCCAGGGGCCGGTCAGCGCCAAAGCAAATATCAGTGCCAGCACGGCGCCGATGCCCAGAGAGGAAAACAGCAGGCCCAGCGTGGTCAGAATCCCGTTGCCATACAGCGCCAGGTTCTGTGGCTCAAAAATGACAGACCACTTCATAGCGTGCCCCGCTTTGCACCCAGGCTGAAGCGCTCGTTGAGCTTGCGCAGTGCATACAGTGAAATGGTCGTGTAAACCAGAAACAACGCAGCCGTAAATAGGAAGAAGGCAAAGGGCGAACGGGTCGCGGAGCTCGCCTGTTTGGCCAGGTAGGTCATCTCTTTTAGGCCGATCAGACTGACAAGTGCGGTCGCCTTGATCAGCACCAGCCAGTTATTGGTGAAGCTCGGTAAAGCGTAGCGCACCATTTGCGGTGCGGTAATGCGCAAAAAGGTTTGTACCCGTCCCATGCCGAAAGCCCAGGCAGCTTCCATTTGCCCTTTGGGAATGGACAAAATGGCGCCCCGGAATGACTCGGTCATATAGGCGCCGTAAATAAAGCCGATGGTGAGCACCCCGGCGAAAAATGGATTGATGTCGATATTTCCTGTGCTGCCCATCAGGGCGAGCAGGTGGTTGATACCAATCGTGCCACCATAAAAAACCAGCAGCATCACCACCAGATCGGGGATGCCGCGAATAACCGTTGTATAGGTCGTGGCAATGGCCACCAATAGTTTGTTGCCGGACAGTTTGGCCGCTGCACCCATTAAGCCCAGAATGATTGAGACCAATAGGGCCAGTAGCGAAACAGCCACTGTCAGCAGCGCACCGTGCAGTATCGAATAGTAATAGCCGTTCATAGTGCGCTTAAGCGTCAAGCAAAAACGACAGCGGACATGTTATTCGCCCCCAGCCCTGTCGACGCCTGGCCCCCTAAGGGGTGCAGGCTTTCTTGGGGTGGCGCGGCGAACGACTGTTTCACGCTGTCGTTCTTGTGTGGCTTGGATTAATCGCCGTAGATGTCGATGTTGTACTTGGCAAAGTACTTGTCGGCGATGGTCTTGTAGGCGCCAGAGGCGCGAATCGCCTTGATGGCTGCGCTCAAGTCGCCCTTGAGTTTGTCTTCACCCTTGCGCAGCGCAATACCTGCACCGTAGCCAAAGTATTTTGGCTCTTTCAGATCAGGTCCCACCAAGGTGTAGTTGGCGCCTTCGGGCTTGCTCAGGAAACCACCGGTGACTTCCATGTAATCCGCCACGGTACCGTCCAGACGGCCGGACTTGATGTCCAGATAGACCTGGTCCTGGGCTTCATACGAGTTCACCACCACACCTGCGGGCTTCAAATCACCCATGGCGTATTTCTCTTGCGTGCTGCCCTTCAGAACGCCGATTTTCTTGCCCTTGATGGAGGCCACGTCGGTGAACTTGACGCTCTTCTTCAGCACGATGCGGCTGGGGGTGTTGTAGTACTTGTCGGTGAAGTCCACTTCCTTCATGCGATCGTCAGTGATCGACATGGAGGAGATGATGACGTCGTACTTCTTGGCGTTCAGGCCGGGGATCATGCTGTCCCAGACTTGTTCAACAAATTCGCACTTGCGTTTGATTTGTTCGCACAAGGCATTGGCAATATCCACATCAAAGCCGGTGGGCTTGCCGTCCGCGGTCTTGAAAGTGAAGGGCTCGTAGGTCGGGTCGATGGCGACCTTCAGTGCGGCTGCCTCGGGGGCTGGTGCAGAGGCTGCCGGTGCGGCAGCGGGGGCAGCAGCAGGAGCAGGCTCTTCCTTCTTGCCGCATGCGGCGAGCACCGAGACGGCAGCCAGCGCCAAAAGAAGTTTCTTCATATTCGATTCCTTTTCATGCCCGGAAAGAATCCCCAGGCGGGTTGATGAGATGAGAAAAATGATTCTACGGTCCAAAGCACGCAATTTTGGTGCCGGTTTCAACTTAGGTGTTGGGGTTTGTACGGTGCCCAGTACCCGTGCCGCCGATCATGGCATGCACTAAACCTTACACTCAACGCTTATCTCCCCCCGGTATCCCTGATGAACGCCCCCCTCGACGTCTCTTTTTTCGCGCGCGCCGCAAAACCCTTGTCCAGCTACCGCAAGTACTGGGCGAGCCGCTTTGGCACGGCTCCATTCCTGCCCATGTCCCGCGCCGAAATGGAGAAGCTGGGTTGGGATAGCTGTGATGTGATTTTGGTCACGGGCGATGCCTATGTGGACCACCCCAGCTTTGGCATGTCGGTGATTGGCCGCATGCTCGAAGCCCAGGGCTTTCGCGTGGGCATCATTGCCCAGCCGGACTGGACCAGTGCCGAGGCCTTCAAGGCTCTGGGCAAACCGAACCTGTTCTGGGGCGTGACGGCCGGCAACATGGATTCCATGATCAACCGCTATACGGCGGACCGCAAGATTCGTACGGACGATGCCTACACGCCCGGTGACGTGGCCGGTAAGCGCCCGGACCGTGCGGCCATCGTTTATAGCCAGCGCTGCCGCGAGGCCTTCAAGGATGTGCCGCTGATTTTGGGTGGCATTGAAGGCAGTCTGCGCCGCATTGCCCATTACGACTATTGGAGCGACAAAGTGCGCCGCTCCATCGTGGTGGATGCCAAGTGCGACCTGCTGCTGTATGGCAACGCGGAGCGCGCCTTGGTCGAGATCGCGCACCGTTTGGCGGCACGCGAACCGGTATCGTCCATTACCGACGTGCGGGGCACCGCCTTTGTGCGTCGTCCTGACGATGAGACGGGCAAAGGCTGGTTTGAAATCGACTCCCGAAGCGTGGACGAGGTCGGTCGCGTGGAAGCCCACGTCAACCCGTATATGACCACCAGCGAGCAGGCGGCGGAGCAGGGCGCGACCTGTGCCAAGGAAGACCAGGCCAAGGAAGTTGCCGCCGCGGCTGAAAGCGTGGGCACGACCTCGCCCATTGCGTTCCACCCCAATCCGGCGCTCAAGGCCAAGCTGAAAGTGCCCCCGCGTGACCGCTCGGTGATCCGACTGCCCAGCTACGAGCAGGTCAAAAGCGACCCGGTGCTCTACGCCCATGCCAACCGCATCCTGCATCTGGAAACCAACCCCGGAAATGCCCGCGCACTGGTGCAAGCGCATGGCGAGGGTGTGACCGCGCGCGATGTCTGGAT
>CAIQEX010000108.1 GCA_903870955.1 uncultured beta proteobacterium | reverse complement strand
CGGTTTCACCCGACTGGTTCGACAGCATCCGGAACTCTTGGGCCACTACGGCAAAACCTCGCCCTAACTCTCCCGCCCGGGCCGCCTCAATGGCCGCATTCAGCGCCAGCAAATTGGTTTGCGCAGCAATCTTGGCCACATCCATGGCCATGTCTTCGAGCTGCTTGGTCAATTGGTTCAGCCCTTCCACGTTTTCCAGCATGACGTTCATGCTGTTCATGGCGGCGGTCTGGGACGACAACACCTGATTGAGTTCGGTTTCACTGCGGGAAAATACGGCAACCAGGCCGTTACCCTGGTCTTCGATGTCCGAGGTGGTGCGCGAGGCGGTATCCACGGTCGAATCCAGTCGATCCACGATCTCTGCAAATTGTTCGGAAAGTGCGCTGATGGATTGCTCCATCTGGGTGCGGGAGGTCTGTATGTGACCGGCCCAGACTGGCGCAATTTGCTCCCCGAAGTTCTGTTCGGCACTCAGGTAGCGTTGCATGTGGCGACGGGAAGTTTCCGCGCGCTTGGCCGAACCCATCCAGCCTAAGGCTACTCCGGCGGTTATCAGAAGCAGCGCCAAACCAGCGGAAAGCCAGGTAAGACCTCCTGCAATCAGCACAGCAACGGCACCACCCGCTCCCAACAGGGCGGGATAGATTAAATCTGTGCGAACTGACACGCTTTGGCTCAAAACAACTCTCCCAGAATCCGAAAACCTACAGGGTGAACCCCCTGCAAACCGACACAACCGTATTGGCAGAGTCTGATTTTCTGGCATTGTTCCATATAAATTTTCCGCTGGAGGACCGTTTGACCAAACCTTGATCTAACCCCCTTGGTCAATCTTGTAGACAAAGCCTCGGGTGGCCCTAGGCGTCGAATTCAACAGTTTGGAAATATCCTCGAAGTCGTCTGGCAGTGCGGCGTTATCCCAGCCACTCTCGGTGTGACGCGCCA
Organism: uncultured beta proteobacterium; assembly: GCA_903870955.1. Classification (GTDB taxonomy): domain Bacteria; phylum Pseudomonadota; class Gammaproteobacteria; order Burkholderiales; family Burkholderiaceae_C; genus Allorhodoferax. The sequence goes on along the minus strand of CAIQEX010000108.1, from coordinate 1,375 downwards.
GACGAGCCGCCAAGAGTGCACTGCGCACCGAAGGGTGCTCCGGGTGCTTGCCATCGCTGATACGCTGCAAAAGCTCAGAAAAACGCCAGTGCTTCATCAGTTCCAGGCGCAAGTCGCTCAAGTCTATGTTGAACACAAAGCGCTGCAAGCTCGCGGTGCGCAGCGTGGGGTTAGCCTGCTGCATGGCCCTGATCTCGATCTCCATCGTGGGCGCATAGCAGCACATCAGCATTTCCGCAAAGTCATTCAAGAATGCCGCTTGGCGAATGACCGCCACATCGGTGTCGCCCCGGTGCACGGCAAAACCGGTGGCAAAGTGCGCTGCCCGCTGCGCCCGTTTCATCAACCGCAGCAATACTTCAAGAGCCGCAGGCTGGCTACGCAAGTGATCCTCCACCGTGGGTTGCAATCCAAAGGTTCTGAAAAAAGGCGCCACACCCATCATCACCAATGAAGTCACGACGGTCTCGGTTTGCGTGCTCTCGGTATTTCGGCGTTTGGCCGACACATAGGCCAACACTTTCATGGTTAGAAACGGGTCGGTGTCGATCACATCGGCCAGCATGCTGGCATTGACGTCTTCCTCTTTGGCGCGCAATTCTTCCAGCGCCAACGAGGTTGCAGCCAGCACGGGAAATTCGGCCTTGAGAAAGAACTGCGTCCAGGCTGCCAAGTCCTTGAGCGGTTCCTGCAAATAGGAAAACGTGGTGGCGGGCGCAATGGGCGCAATCGGCGCGATAGGCGCAATGGGCACGGGCGGTTCTTCGGCCATGGGCATTAGGGTGTTTGTATGGGCGAAAGTATGTTCCGCTGCACTGTACAGGTCAACCCGGAGAAAAGGCAAAAAAACCGGGCAAAAATCCGCACTAATTACTTCCAGCGCGAAAACAGCCAGCCGGTCAGCCCGACACCAATGCCCCACAACAACCACGTCTGCGATACCGCATAGGGGTAGAGCATCAAGGCCACACCACCCCAAGTCAGTGATGCGTCTTGGGTCTTTCGACCCCGACGAAACGCCGCCCAACCAAAGATCCCGAAAATCAGAGCGCCCGCTATATAGGCCATGCTCGGAAGTTCCAGACCCATCGCGCCTAAGTTGTCTACGGCATCCATATCGTTTATTCCTTTTCTTCAGCCACTGGAATGTGGCACGAAATGGAAGCGATGTTTACCGTTCACCCAGAGATTCAGACAGTGTCTTGGTGATGGGCTTGGTCAGGTAGTGCAAAACGGAGCGCGTGCCGGTCATGACTTCAACTGTGGTGGTCATGCCCGGCTGCATCAGGATGGGTTGCTTTTGCTGGTCCAGAAGGTGGCCGGAGGTCACCTTGATGTGCACGCGGTAATAAGTCTGCTCCATGCCCTGCACGGT
>CAIQEX010000107.1 GCA_903870955.1 uncultured beta proteobacterium | reverse complement strand
TGTGGGGGTACAAGGAATGCAGTGTGTATATCAATAAATTGATCATGGCCGGTGGCGATGGCATGGGTCACGCGCGCGTGGGATTCAACCAGGCCGCGGTCGAGGCCATGTTGCTTCTGTCCGACCTGCACGACGCTGAATTTGGGCCCCCCGACAGTATTAAGGGTGGCCTGGGTTTGTCGATTTAAGCGGACGCCGAACGACTAACGCACACCTGCCGCAGCAGCGGCTGATGCCTGTGCCTTGAGGGCAAATTCGGCCCGCAAGGCGCGCAATTTCTCCCTTGGATCTTCCTTGATGGTGGCCTGATCCAGCGCCATTTCCGCAATAAATCGGCTGGGGAGGGCAGCGACCAGTTCGCGCCCCTTTTTGCGCCGACGTGTCCAGCTCACTGCGAGACTGCGCTGGGCACGGGTAATGCCCACGTACATAAGGCGCCGCTCCTCCTGAAGTCGGATGGCAAGATCCTCATTCACCGCTTCTTCGTCGCGCACCACCCCACCGTCGGCTCCCGTGGTTTCCTTTAACTTGAATGGCAACACGCCTTCGTTCACGCCGACCAACATCACGTGCGGCCATTCCAAACCTTTGGATGCGTGCAGGGTCGACAGCGTGACCACGTTCTGGTCTTTCTCGCGCTCGCTCAGGGTGGAGAGCAGGGCGATGGTTTGCGACACCTCCAGCAGGTTTTTGATTTCCCGTTCGTCAACCCCTGCAACGCCTTCAACCTGGCCGCCACAGCGCTGCGCCATCCACTCGCAAAACTCGATCACATTGGCCCATTTGGCGGCGGCCAGCTTCTCACTTTCCTCGCCGTCATAGAGGTGCTTTTCGTAACCGATCTCCTTCAGCCACTCGGCCAGAAAGGCCCCGGCATTTTCGGCACCTTCGGTATGGCGCGCACGGAATTGCAGGTCGTTCACATAGCGGCCGAATTCATGCAGGCTACCCAGGGCTTTGCCGCTGAGTGCAGCGCCCAGTGAAGACGAAAAAAGCGCCTCGAACAGGCTGACTTTGTATTGGCTGGCATAGACGCCGAGTGTTCCCAGGGTCTGGTGCCCGATGCCGCGCTTGGGCGTGGTCACAGCGCGCACAAACGCCGGGTCGTCATCGTTGTTGGCCCAGAGTCGAAACCAGGCGCACAGGTCGCGAATTTCGGCACGGTCAAAAAAGCTCTGACCACCTGACACCTTGTAGGGAATGTTTGCCTTGCGCAACGCCTTCTCAAACGGTTTGGCCTGGTGGTTGGCACGGTACAGCACGGCAAAATCCCGATACTCTGGTGCCCCCACGCTTGTCACTGCATGTACTACGCTGCCCCCCTGGGGCGCCGCACCAAGTGGCATTGTTGGCAACCAACTGGCCCGCAGGCTCTGAATGCGTGCCACAGCGCGCTCCGCCTCGTGCTCCTCGCTGTCCGCATCGATCACCCGCACCGGTTCGCCCTCACCCAGGTCACTCCACAGGTTTTTGGGGAACAGCTTGGGGTTGGGACCGATCACATTGTTGGCAGCGCGCAGGATGGCCGAGGTGGAGCGGTAGTTCTGCTCCAGCGTGATGACCTTCAGCGCCGGGAAGTCCACCGGCAACTTACGCAGGTTGTCCAGGGTGGCACCGCGCCAGCCGTAAATCGACTGGTCGTCGTCGCCCACCGCAGTAAAGCGCGCCGCATCTGCCGTCTCACCGACCAGAAGTTTGAGCATTTCGTACTGGGTGGCGTTGGTGTCCTGGTATTCGTCCACCAGCACATGGCCCATTTGGGCCTGCCAGCGATGCCGCACTTCAGCGTGGTTTTGCAGCAGTTTGAGCGGCAGGCTGATCAAGTCGTCAAAGTCGACGCTTTGGTAGGCGCTCAAGCGCTCTTCATAGCGGGCCATCACCACGGCGGCCTGGCGTTGGTTGTCGTCTGTGGCCGCAGCCAGTGCCTGCTCGGCATTCAGGCCGGCGCTCTTCCAGCCGCCAATGGTCCATTGCCAGCCGCGCGCCGTGGCCGCGTCCACCGTGCCGCCAGCGTCTTTCAGGATGCTGGTGACATCGTCGGTGTCAAGGATGGAGAAGGCCGGTTTGAGGCCCAATGCCGAGCCGTCCTGGCGCAGCATGCGTACGCCCAGAGAGTGAAAGGTACACACCACCACGTCCTTGGCCGGCTTGCCAATCAGGCTCTTGGCGCGCTCGCGCATTTCAGCGGCGGCCTTGTTGGTAAAGGTGATGGCGGCTATGCGTTTGGCCGGCATGCCGGTTTGAATCAGTCGGGCGATTTTGTGCGTGATCACCCGCGTCTTGCCGGAACCCGCACCGGCCAGGACCAGGCAAGGCCCATGCAGATAGTTGACGGCCTCTTGTTGGGCCAGGTTCATACCGGGGACGGTGGGGGAGGACATGCAGGCGGAAGTGGGAGAAGAACAGACCAAAAGACGAGCGCTGATCTTAACGGCTGTCACCGGGTTGACCGCAGGCTGTTCCGCCTACCGGTTAAAGCGTCGACAATGCCACGTGCTTGCCATCCTGACCCTGACCTTCCCCTTCTTCGCCTTGGTGGCCTGCGGCTACCTTGCCGCACGCTTTGGTCTATTGGCGTTGTCTGCCATACCCGGACTGAACGGTTTTGTGTTGTTCTTTGCGCTGCCCTGCATGCTGTACCGCTTTGGCGCCTCAGCGCCATTGGCAGAATTGTTTAATCCCGGTGTGGCGCTAACCTATTTGTTTAGCGGGTTGCTGGTCCTCGCCTTGTGCCTGGCAATCACCCGGCGCGGTGCCATGGGTTGGAACGACGCCGCCTTTGGCGCCTTGGTCGCGGCCTTTCCAAACACGGGCTTTATGGGCGTGCCGTTGCTGGTCGCATTGTTAGGTCCTGCTGCGGCACCTCCCGTGATCGTCTCATTGCTGGTGGACATGCTGCTTGTCTCGAGTCTATGCATCGCCCTCTCGCGCTTGGGGCCACAAGGTGTTGGAGACGGAGTTTCTGAAAATGCCGTGAGCGCAGGGATGGCCGCACGCAATGCGCTCAAGGGTGTTGCCGCGAATCCGCTGCCCTGGGCGATCCTGACCGGTGCTTTAGTGACATGGTTGCAACTTCCGCTGCCCAAGCCCGTTTTAGCCACCATGGGGTTGCTGGCGGATGCCGCCTCACCGGTAGCGCTCTTTACCATTGGCGCAGTATTGGCGCGCTCACACATCCTGGCGCTGTCCGACAGCGCGCATGTAGTTCCCTGGCAGACCACGTTGCCCGTGGCCTTGCTGAAGTTGTTTGTTCACCCTTTGGTGGTGTATGGCGTTGGCACCGCCGCCATCGCTTTTGGACTGCACCTGGAGCCGTTCACGCTCAAAGTGCTGGTGTTGCTGGCAGCCTTGCCGAGTGCCAGTAATGTGGTGTTGTTGGCCGAGCGCTACCAAGCGGACAGTGGGCGCATCGCGCGCATCATTCTTATTTCCACGGCCAGCGCATTCTTCACATTCTCCGGCGCCGTCGCGTTGATGGGTGGGCGCTAAGACCAGGGCACTTATATGCTCAGGGGGTCCACGTCAACGGCCCAGCGAATCAGGCCTTTGCAGGCTGGGTCAGCGCGGGTCGCGTGCAGCAC
>CAIQEX010000106.1 GCA_903870955.1 uncultured beta proteobacterium | reverse complement strand
CCCGCCATCCCGATGAAGGACCGCGACATTTTCGACCTGCTGGGTTTTGACTGAAGGACATGCCATGACAGATGTGACCTACGAGCAACGACGCAGCCAGATCGAAACCTATTTCGACCGCACGGCAGTGGCCGCCTGGGAACGGCTGACCTCTGACGCACCGGTCAGCCGGGTGCGCGCCACCGTGCGCGCCGGGCGTGACCGCATGCGCAACACCCTGCTGTCGTGGTTGCCCGACGACCTCAGCGGCAAACGCGTTCTGGACGCCGGTTGTGGCACCGGTGCTTACGCCGTGGAAGCAGCCCGCCGGGGTGCACAGGTGGTGGCCATCGACCTGTCCCCCACGCTGGTTGACCTGGCACGCAGCCGCTTGCCGGTGGAGTTGGCCGAGCGCATCGACTTCCGCAGTGGCGACATGCTCGACCCGGCTTTGGGCCACTTCGACCATGTGGTGGCAATGGACTCGATCATCCATTACCGCACCGAAGATGCGGTGGTGGCATTGGCCCGTCTGGCCGAGCGCACCACTAGCACGATCCATTTCACCTTCGCGCCACGCACCCCGTTGCTGGCTTTCATGATTGGTGTCGGGCGGCTCTTTCCGCGCGGCAACCGCGCGCCCTGGCTGGAGCCCATGGCCGAGGAAAAGATTGCCGCGCTGATGCACACGCACGCGGCACTTGCCGACTGGCGCAGGGGTCGCACGCAGCGCATTTCCAGTGGCTTCTACCAATCGCAAGCCATGGAGTGGAGCCGCGCATGATTGCTGAACGCGTCAAGCGCATGGCCAAGCAGATTCCGGGGGAATGGCTGCCGTTCGCGGACGTGGCCAGCGACGGGCTGCCCCTGCCACGCTTGCTGCGTTTGTCGTTGTTCAAGGTCACCATGGGTATGACCACCGCACTGCTGATCGGCACGCTGAACCGGGTCATGATTGTCGAGTTGAATGTGGCTGCCTCGCTGGTCTCGCTGATGCTGGCGCTGCCGATGCTGGTGGCACCGTTTCGTGCGGTCACGGGTTACCAGTCGGACACGCACCGCTCGGCCTTTGGCTGGAAGCGCGTGCCCTTTATGTGGGGCGGCTCGCTGATCCAGTTCTTTGGCCTGGCCTTCATGCCCTTCGCGCTGCTGAACCTGTCGGGACAGGCGCAAAACCCACTGCCGACCTGGCTCGTCGAGGCAGTGGTGGCGCTGTCCTTTTTGATGGTCGGTGCCGGTTTGCAAACTTCGCAAACCGCCGGTCTGGCCCTGGCCACCGACCAGGCCAGCGAACAGACCCGCCCCCGCGTGGTGGCCCTGATGTATGTGATGCTGTTGGCTGGTGCTGTGGGCGGCAGCCTGATCTACAGCGTGCTGCTGGCCGACTTCAAGCCGGGGCGTCTGATTCAGGTGGTGCAAGGCACGGCCGTGGTCGTGCTGCTGCTCAACGGCTTTGCGCTGTGGAAGCAGGAAGGCCGCAACCCCGAGCGCGCCGCTGCCATGAAACTGCAAAAGCAGGAACCCTTTCAACAGGTGTGGGCACGCTTTATCCGCAAGCCCCTGGCCAAACGGTTTTTGTGGACCACGTTTTTGGGCACCCTGGCCTTCAACATGCAGGACATCGTGCTGGAGCCCTACGGCGGCGAAATACTGCACCTGAGCGTTGGCGCCACCAGCGCACTCACCGCCATGCTGGCCGGTGGCGGTCTGGTCGGTTTTCTGCTAGCGGGTCGGCTATTGGCACGCGGTATCGACCCACTGCGCCTGGCCGCCTATGGCGCGCTGGCTGGGATGCCGGCCTTTAGCGCGGTGATCTTTTCTGCACCGATGGACGCCGGTTGGCTGTTCCGTGCCGGGGCTCTGGGCATCGGTTTTGGTGGTGGCCTGTTTGCGGTGGGCACGCTGTTCGCCGCCATGCGCATGGAAGACGGCGGGCTGATCGGCCTGGCGCTGGGCGCCTGGGGCGCCGTGCAGAGCACCGGTGCCGGTCTGGCCATGTTCTTTGGTGGCGCGCTGCGGGATGGGGTGACCCAAGTTGTGGCGGACGGCTCTTACGGTGCCGCCTTTGCCTCGCCCGCCACCGGCTACAGCGTGGTCTACCACGTCGAGTTGCTATTGCTTTTTATCACCCTGGTGGCGATTGGTCCGCTGGTGCGCAGGCGCCGGGCGATCGATCGCCTGGAACCGATTTATTGAAGGAGTCTGATCATGGAAACAGGAGCCATAACCCAATACGTCGACGTGGCACAAATCGTCCTCTATGTCTTTTGGGCCTTTTTTGCCGGTCTGATTTATTACCTCGTGCGTGAAAACCACCGCGAGGGTTACCCGATGGACAACGGGCGGGACAACGGCCCCAAGATCACCGGCTGGCCGGTGCCAGACCCCGTGAGCTACAAGATGGCCGATGGCCGCGTGCTGCTGGCACCCGACTTCAACCGGCCCGATGGCACCTACTCCGCCGAACCCAGCCACCCCTGGATTGGCGCGCCACTGGAGCCCGTGGGCGATCCCCTGCTGGCCGGTGTCGGCCCCGGCGGCTGGGCCCAGCGCGCAGACCACCCCGACATGATGTCCACCCCCGGTGAACTGCGCATTGTTCCCTTGCGCGAGCACCCGGACCACGGTGTCGCCAAACAGGATGTGGACCCGCGCGGTCTGCCCGTGTTTGGCAAGGACGGCGCTGTGGCCGGCAAGGTGGCGGACCTCTGGGTGGACCGCTCGGAAATTCTGTTCCGCTACCTGGAAGTCGCGTTGCCCGACACCCGCACCGTGCTGGTACCGGTGCCGTTCTGCCGCATCAAGGCCAGTGGCGTGACCGTGAATGCCGTGCTGGCTTCGCAGTTTGCCAATGTGCCGCAACTGCGCACCCCGAACCAGGTGACGCTGCTGGAAGAGGAAAAGATTTCGGCCTACTACGGTGCCGGTCTTCTCTACGCCACACCGGACATTCAGGAGCCGCTGTTTTGAAACCGCACCACGAACACGAATTTGAGGCCGCGCCCGGTCTGCCGGAGAAGTTGCCTGCCGGAGAGCGCATTCTGTGGCAGGGTGCGCCTGACGCGGTGTCGCTGGGCATTCACGTGTTCCATGTGCGCGCCCTGGGTGGCTATTTTCTGGCCATGCTGGTCCTGCAGGCGCTGTACCTCGCGGGCGAGCCAAATGGCATCACGCTGCGGCCGATGCTGCTCAGCGTGGGGGCCGCAAGCCTGGCCTTGAGCCTGCTCGCAACCGTGGCCTGGCTGTCGGCACGCGGCACGCTCTACACCATCACCAACCGCCGCGTGGTGATGCGCATCGGCATTGTGCTGACGATTACCCTGAACCTGCCCTTCAAGGCTCTGGCATCTGCCGCGGTCCGCACCTATCGGGATAGCAGCGGCGACATTGTGGTGGACCTTGCCGGCGACGACCGCATGGGCTGGGCCCACCTGTGGCCGCACGCCCGGCCCTGGGCCTTGCGCAAACCCCAGCCCAGTCTGCGCTGCCTGCGTGACGTGCGGCAGGTGGCCGAGGTACTGCAAAACGCCTGGGCGGCAGCCCACCCGGAACTGAACCTCGCCAGAGATCAGGCTGCCGCTGCGGTTGAAGCCAAAGCACCTGCAGCAGCCTCTATCGTCCGCCGCCACGCGGTCAGTGCATGAGCAGCGTCATGGCGGATTCGCCGCGTTCCTTTCACCCCATGGCGCTGGTATTGATCGGCATGGCGCTCAGCACCCTGGTGCTGGTGAGCCTGGCACGCTGGAGCGGCACCAAGGTGGAGCAATTTGATTCGCCCGTCACCAGCAGCCGCAGCATGCGCTTTGAAGACACGCCGAGCGGCGCCGTGGCGGTATTGGACCCCGCCAGCGGTGCAGAAATTACCCGCTTTGAAGGCGAGCAGGGCTTTGTGCGCGGCGTGCTGCGGGCCATTGCACGCGAACGCAAACGCCGCGGTGTGGACCACCATTTGCCACTGTTGCTGCAAGCCCATGCCGATGGCAGCCTGACGCTGGATGACCCAGTCACCGGTGAGCGCATCAACCTCGAATCTTTCGGACCGACCCAGCGCGCCACCTTTGCCGCATTGCAGGCCACGCAGCCAGCCCTCAACAAGCCGTAAACGCAAACCATAACCCGACCCCAGGAGACAGCCCATGAACGCCAGCACCCTCGACTTTGACCACGTGGAATTGCTCATTGGCACGGTGGAAAACGCCTCCGATGCCAATGCCAAGGCGGTGCGCAGCACGGTCTTGACGCCGCGCTTTTACACCACCGATTTCAAGGCCATGGACCGCCTCGATGTATCTCCTGTGCGCGCCGAGTGGGACGCCATGATGCAGGAGTACGAGGGCGACAACAACCACGACCACTTTCAGCGCGACGCCGGATTTGCCGACGAGGTGCATGCGCAGATGGCCAAGCTGTCGCCGGAGATGCGGCAGGAGTTTCTGGACTTTCTGATCAGTTCGCTGACCTCCGAATTTTCCGGTTGCATCCTCTACAACGAGATCCGCAAAAACATCGACAACCCGGACATCAAACAACTGATGACCTTCATGGCACGCGATGAATCGCGCCACGCCGGCTTCATCAACCAGTCGTTGAAAGATTTCAATCTGGGCATCGACCTCGGTGCGCTCAAGCGCGCCAAGAGCTATACCTTTTTCAAGCCCAAATACATTTACTACGCCACCTACCTGTCCGAAAAGATTGGCTATGCGCGCTACATCACGATCTTCCGCCAGCTGGAGCGCAACCCGGACAAACGCTTCCACCCGATCTTCAAATGGTTCGAGCGCTGGTGCAATGACGAGTACCGCCACGGCGAATCTTTTGCACTGCTGATGCGTGCCCACCCGCACCTGCTGCAGGGCGGCAACAAGCTGTGGATCCGCTTCTTCATCCTGGCCGTCTACGCCACCATGTATGTGCGCGACCACATGCGTCCGCTGCTGCACGAGAGCATGGGCCTGGAGTCCACCACGTACGACTACGAGGTGTTTCGCATTACCTCCGAGATTGCACGCCAGGTGTTCCCGATCGAAATCGACATTGACCACCCGACCTTCCGCGCCGGGCTGGAGACACTCCTGAACTGCGCCGTGCAGGATGCCAAGGCGCGTGAACAGGGCGGGTTGATCGGCAATCTCAAACGGGGCTATTGGGTCACGCGCGCATTTCTGACCTTTGCGCGCCTGTATCTGCTGCCGGTGAAGCACAACGAACTACCGCGGCAGGTGCGCCTGCAGCCCAGCTGGTAACCGGACGCGCGCTGCATGACGGACTTTCTTTCCTCTGTCACCGGTACGGCACTGGTGGCCGTCTTCAGCTGGTGGCTGGGGACCGGCGCCATTTTGTGGCTGGTGCGCCTGCCCACGCGGCTGTTCCGTCGCAGCATGCTGGCCATGACCCTGCTGGCCCTGCTCAGCCTGGCCGGGACGGCCTGGAGCATGCGCCACAGCAGCATGGCGGCGGCCTATGTCGGGTTCATCAGCGTGATCGTGATGTGGGGCTGGCACGAGATGGCATTTTTGACCGGCTGGATCACCGGCCCACGGCGCATTGCGCAGGACCCGGGTGTGCGCGGCTGGACACGTTTCAAGCAGGCCGTGCAGGCACTTTTGCACCATGAGCTGGCCCTGTTGCTGAACTTTGCCGTGCTGTTCGGCTTGCAGCGCGGACAACCCAACCATGTGGCGCTGTGCACCTTTGCCTTGCTGTGGTGCATGCGGGTGAGCGCCAAGCTCAACCTGTTTTTCGGTGTGCCACATGTCGGCGACCAGTACCTGCCCGATCACTTTGCCTACCTGGGCAGCTACTTCCGTCGCTCGCAGGTCACCGGGTTCTTTTTCCTCACCATCAGCGTGTCGGCCGGTACCTGGATCTGGCTCGTGGCCGAGGCCCAACGCAGTGCCGTGGAACTCAGCACCGGCTGGGTGCTGCTGGCATCTTTGCTGGGTTTGGCCATCGTCGAGCATGTGCTGATGGTGTTTGCGCTGCCGCTGCAACGCCTGTGGGGCTGGGCGCTGCGCCAGCGCCAACAGCTGCAAAACTCTGACACCAAACGCGGCGTTGTGACCGCGCCCCTGCCGACCCACCCGGACAGTATATGAATGCCTTTCGCGCTCTGGATGAACATGCATCCTTCTCTATGCTGAACAACGACAAACGCCCGCGGGCGGTGATTATTGGCAGTGGCTTTGGTGGCTTGGCGGCAGCCATCCGCCTGAGTTGCAAAGGCTACGCCGTGGAGGTGCTGGAAAAACTCGACGGCCCAGGCGGACGGGCCTATGTGCACCACCAGGATGGCTTTACCTTTGACGCGGGTCCAACCATCATTACCGCGCCTTTTTTGCTGGAAGAACTGTGGGCACTGTGTGGCCGCACCTTCAGCGACGACATCGACCTGCGCTTGATGGCGCCGTTCTACCGCATCCGTTTTTCGGATGGCTCGCATTTCGATTACAGCAACGATGAAGCGTCCATGTGCCGCGAGATTGCCAAGTTTTCTCCGGACGATGTGGAGGGCTACAAACGCCTGATGCAGCAGTCGGAAAAGTGCCGCAACCTCGGCTTTGAGGAAATGGGCGCTGTCGCCTTTGACAGCTTTAAGGACTTGCTGGCCGCCCTGCCCTCGTTCATGCGCATGAATGCCTGGCGCAGCCTGCACACGCTGGTGGCCGAGCACATCAAGCACCCCAAACTGCGCCAGGTGATGAGCTTTCACACGCTGCTGATCGGTGGCAATCCGTTCTCCGTGACCTGCGCTTACGCCCTGATCCATTCGCTGGAAAAAAACTGGGGCGTGCATTCGGCCATGGGTGGCACGGGCGCCATCGTCCAGGGTTTGGTGAAGTTGCTGAAAGAACGGCAAGTGCCGATCCGTTACAACACGGCGGTGACGCGCATCCGGGTTTCCAAGGGTCGCGCACAAGGCGTGGAGCTGGCCGATGGCAGCTTCATTCCCGCCGACATCGTGGTCAGCAACGGCGATGCGGCCTGGACCTACCGCTACCTCGTTGAGCCTTCGCATAGACGCCATTGGACCGACAAGAAAATTGACAACGGCCGCTACTCCATGGGCCTGTTCGTCTGGTACTTCGGCACCAACCGGCAGTACCCGGATGTACCGCACCACATGATGCTGCTCGGCGACCGCTACAAGGAACTGTTGGCCGACATCTTCAAACGCAAAACGCTGGCCAAAGATTTCAGCCTGTATTTGCACCGCCCCACGGCCACGGACCCATCTCTGGCACCGGCAGGCTGCGACACGTTTTACGTGCTCTCGCCCGTGCCGCATCTGGACAGTGGCACCGACTGGGCAAGCGCGGCCGAGGGCTACCGCAAGTCCATCGCCGAGGCGCTGGAGAACAGCGTGTTGCCCGGCCTGCAGGACAGCATCGTCAGTTCGCGGGTGACCACACCGCAGGAATTTAAAGACCGGCTCTGGTCGCTCAAGGGCGCGGGCTTCGGGCTCGAACCCCTGCTGTTGCAAAGCGCCTGGTTTCGCCCGCACAACCGCAGCGAGGATGTGGCGGGTCTCTACATGGTGGGTGCCAGCACGCATCCCGGCGCGGGCGTGCCGGGCGTGTTGATGTCTGCCAAAGCTCTTGAAACGGTGGTACCCCATGCAAACAGCTTCGCCTGATTTGGAAGCGCGTGACCTGAAGGCCTGCATCGCCATGATGCAGGGCGGCTCCAAAACTTTTTTTGCCGCCAGCCGCTTGCTACCGGTGCGGGTGCGCTGCGCTTCCATCGCGCTGTATGCGTTTTGCCGCGTCGCCGACGACCTGGTCGATGAAGGTGGCGATGTCGAGGCCAACCTGTCCATCCTGCGCCAACGTCTGGACCTGATTTACGCGGGCACCCCGGCCGATCTGGTGGAAGACCACGCCTTGTCATTGGTGGTGCAGCAATGCCAGTTGCCCCGCGTGCTGCTGGACGCCCTGCTGGAAGGTTTTGCCTGGGACAACGGCGGGCGTCGCTACGCAACGATTGAAGACCTGCATGGCTACGGCGCGCGTGTGGCGGGCACCGTGGGCGCCATGATGTGCTGGATCATGGGCCCTCGCTTGGGCCTGACACTTGCCCGCGCTTGCGAGCTGGGCGTGGCCATGCAACTCACCAACATTGCCCGTGACGTGGGCGAAGACGCGCGCAATGGCCGCCTCTACCTCCCGCTGCAGTGGCTGCAGGAGGCCGGCATCGATGCCACGCAGTGGCTGGCCAATCCCGAGTCGACGCCGGCCATCAAAAGGGTCACGGCACGCCTGCTTGATGAAGCCGACCGGCTCTACGCAAGAGCCCAGTGCGGGATCGCAGAATTACCCCCCGACTGCCGCGCCGCCATCCTTGCGGCCAGCACCATTTACGGAGAAATCGGACACCAGTTGCGGCGCGAAGGGCTGGACTCGGTGAGCCACCGCACGGTGGTCAGCACGACCCGCAAAATGGTGTTGCTGGCCGGTGCCTGGACCCAGGCCAACTGGATCACCACCAAGGCCGATCAACCACCCCCGCTTGATGCGATTGCCTTTCTGGTGGACGGCTGTGCCGCCGAGATGGAAGAGCGCACACGCGTCAAATTCTTTCCCAACCGGGCCATGCCGCAACGCGTGGAATGGGTGTTTGGACTGCTGGAGCGGTTGGAAAATGCCAAGCGCGGCCGCCTGCCCGAGGGGCATACGGTTTAATTGGGAAGGACACCCAAAGTTGGAAGGTACGGTGAGGCACCTTTGAACTTTGGTCGGTGACAGGCATGACGGTGGCCACATCTCTCCGCAGGTTCACCGACAGTCCAAATTGGCCCGCCGTTGACGGGCATTGATTTGCAAACGATGTGCTCTAGTGCGTGTCAGGTGTCATTGGGAATTTTTAACAATGGCTCTGATGGGCTGTAAGCGGTATTCAAGTTTTACGATTTGCCTGCTCATAACCTGTCATTGACCAAGAGAGATTCACGGGCGACGTTGTAGTCCACATATCGTCGAAGTGACAACCTGAATTGGGCGAGAGGACAACATTCGCGGCGGTTCAAAGAAAACGCCCAAATACGATGTTGTGCGCCTACTGCTCGTCTGGCGACACGAAATTTGTGATGTGATTGACGTAGATATCATGAATTCTTTCCAGTACCAACTCTTTGCCCAGTATTTCCGCCTCCTCTGTAATACGCGTCAGTAGCTCAGGTGTTACGAGCTTTACTACCTGCATGGACAAAGGGGCATAGCTCAAATGCCACGGCTCTGGGTACATGCCACCTTTGAAGAATTTGTAAGGGCGAAAAAAGCCAAATTTGCTAATGTTTGCGTCGAGCCAGCAGTGCAAAGGATGAAATATGCCGCCAGGCCTAACCTCTTCTGGGAGGAGTTTCGGCTCGTACCCAGGAGGCATTGCAGCGGTGTCCACAACATCAATTTCAGTACCCCATTGGTGACGACTACCGCCAGGAAGTGCCGACCAATTCAGAATGCATTCGATTACTTCGGGCGGCGAGAGTTTGCAGAAATCTCTGACGTTGCCGTCAATGTCGTAAAGTGCCTTTTTGCCGCTGAACTTGTTATTCCATATACGTAGCTGAGTTCGATAATCTCGAAATGTGCTGAAGGGTGTGAGGTCAAATCCTGCGCGTATTGCTTCCGCGCGCATGGCAAGAAACGCTTCTCCAACCTCTTGCTGGGCTGTGAACCTTGGCTCATAGAACTGGGTCACGTGAGTCCGGACTCTACCAGTGATTTCGTTTTGGTTAAGCATGGCCGTTCGTTACGAATGCAAGCAATGCGGATGCATCGTGGACAATTCTAGATTGCAACGAATCACATTTCGAAAATGGACGACTTGTGAGAAATCTGCTCCACCGGCAGAGCTGGAACTGGCTATGCATTATGGGCCTGTGACGGATAAAGATGCTTGCAAAATCGCCACTCGTGGACGGGTTGGTCGTCAATGTAGACAGTAGGCTTGGGAAGGAACCCTTCGAAGCAGTCGGTAATACCTAGCTCGACTGCCGTGGCCTTGCAGTATTCTGCACCGCCTGAGCTCCACAGAAACAACGTTGCACCTTCCGATTTGAGCCGCTTCATTTGCTCAACCACGGCTGGCATCGGGATGCGCTTGGTGCCGACAGAATGAACCATCGTGTCGTCAACATCCACAAAAATCACTTGCTGAGGCATAGAGGCTTGACGATGAGTTCGTTGGAATGAATTGCCATGGCT
>CAIQEX010000105.1 GCA_903870955.1 uncultured beta proteobacterium | reverse complement strand
TGCTCCACGATCTGACGCGTCAACTCGCTGCCAATGCTGCCACCCGCGCCGCTGACCAGCACGACCTGACCGGCCAGATCATGGGCCAACAAATCGGTGCGCGGCGGCACCGGCTCACGGCCCAGGAGGTCTTCAATGTCGAGCTCACGAAAGTCCTGCACCGTGACCTTGCCGCTGGTCAGGTCAGCCATGCTGGGCAGAGAACGCACATGTACAGGCAGTCCCTCCAGCGACTGGATGATTTTGTTGCGTCGTTCGCGCGTGGCCGCAGGCATGGCCAGGAGAATGTCAGTAATCTTGCGGCGTGGCACCAAAGTCAGCATGTTTTCCGACGCAAAAATGGGCAGTCCATTGATGCTTCGACCCACTTTGGTGTCATCGTCATCGACGAAACCGATGAGCTGAAACTGGCCGGACACCTGCAGTGCGGAGGCAGTTTGAACTCCTGCAGTGCCAGCGCCATAAATCAGTAGCCTGCCGCCGTGGTGGCCGGAGCCCAGCACGGGAATGCCGGCGAGCCAGAAGCGGGCAATGGCACGGCTCAGACCCACCAGGATTAGGAAAATCAGTGGTTGCAACACGCCCAAAGTGCGCGGCACGCCTTGCCAGTGCTGTGACAACAGAATTGTCGTCAACAGCAACGAGTAGAGCAGCACAGCCTTGGCCGTTGCGTTCAATGCTGCCTGGCCCGTGTAACGGAAGATGGCTCGGTAGAGTCCGAAGCGCACAAAGATTGGTAAAGCCAGCAACGGCGCCAGGAAGTACACGTACCACTGCGCGTCAACCGGCCGTCCCCAGACGTCAAAGCGCAATCCGAATGCGAGCCAGGTGGAGATGAGCGCCAGCACAACATCCAGGGTTCCAACCGTGATTTGCTTGAACCCACGTGGCCAAGCCAATACCCGCTTACTCATGAATTCATCTTTTCTACCGATAGGGTGAGAGAACTGACAACGGCCGACTTCAAAAGGAATTTTCTAAACTTTGCTTGCGCGTGCTCCATGTGCAAACACATGCTAATGCGTAACATCCTCACGTCGCATCACTTTCACCAATGTCAGCACCATGATTTTAAGATCGAAGCCCAATGATTGCTTTAGCAGGTATTCGCAATCCAAAGATACTTTTAAAGGAATTGGTATTTCGTCGCGCCCATTGATCTGCGCCCATCCGGTTAGTCCAGGTGTCAGTTGGTGTACCCCTTGCTCAGTTCGCAGACGTATCAGATCTTCCTGGTTGAACAGCGCCGGTCGTGGACCGACAAAACTCATCTCGCCCTTCAGAATATTCCACAACTGCGGCAACTCATCCAGACTACTCTTTCGCAGGAATCCACCTATCGGCGTGAGATAGTCCGTGGGATTTTGAAGCAGATGGGTCGCCAACGCGGGTGTGCCCACGCGCATGCTGCGAAATTTGGGCATCTTGAAAAGTACATTGTTGCGCCCTACGCGGTTCGACCAATATAGAGCAGGGCCCTTGGAACTGGCCCGCACTGCAATCCAGACCAACAATAAAGGCAGGCACAGAAGCAGACACAAAGCCAAGGCCATCAACAAATCCAAGCTACGTTTCATGGTAGCGGTTCTCACACATAGTCCTGCGAAGTCCTTCATCAAGGGTTATTGGGGGCTGCCAATCCAGCAACTGGCGAGTCTTGTCGATATTCACCTGAAGGTTGCCACACAAGCGTGCAATTGCAGTTGACTTGCCCAGCAGTGCTGCCATTGCACGAAGAATAACCGGTGGAATCGGCAGCAAAGTAATCCGTCGATTTTGGGCCAAGGCCATGGCACGCAACACTTGCGGTATCGACACGTCGCGCCCATCGCTCACCAAGAACGTTTGATTTGCCGCGCCTGGATGTTGGATGCATACCGATATCAAGTCGGTGAGATTATCCAGCGCTACGAGGCTGCGCAAATTGTTCACCGCACCTAAAGGTAACGGCCAGCCGCGGGCAACTCCACGCATCAGCGCCGCAAAGTTTGCCCTTACGCCCGGCCCATAAATCAGCGGTGGTCGAATAATGACCACCTCGAGCCCAGTCTCTCGGGCCAGATTCTGCAATGCCTGCTCCGCCTCCAGTTTGGAGATTGCATAGGGGTCTCGTGGATGCGGCGTGTCATCTGCATGAAATGTTTGCCCCGGCGAAGTGCTTTCCCCATTGACCTTGATGCTACTGATGAAAATAAAGCGCCGCACCCCGGCTTTCACAGCTCGCTGGGCAAGATCCAAGGTACCTTGTGTATTCACACGTCGATAGGCCAGTAGCGGATCCGCATCAACGTCTTGCATGATGTGGGCGCGACCCGCGCAATGCACCAAGGTCGAAATACCCGTCAAATCCAGGGCATCCAGTTTGTCTGTACCAAGTGTTCCTAGGTTGCGGCACTGTACGCCTTGTGGCCAAACTGTTGGTTCTCCGGTCCGTAAACCCACCACCACCTGCAGGCCAAGCCGCTCAGCCAAGTGCCACACCAGAGCCTTTCCAACAAACCCGCTGGACCCTGTCACACATATCATGGCTGTCGTTCCGGCGTTTCGCGAAGTGCACCCAGCAATGAAGCGTAGTCCTGCACAACCGCCGCATTGACACGTTTGGCATCGAACAACGTGTACGCGCGCTGTCTTGCCGCCAGGCCCATCCTAGCGCGCAGTGCATCGTCAGCCAGCAATTGCAGCAATGCGGCTTGTAAAGACGCGCTATCCCTCGGATCAACCAGCAGGCCGGTCTCGCCTTGCTTGACCGCATCCGAAAGACCATAAATATGACTGCCTACTGTGGGAACGCCTAGTGATGCAGCCTCAATCACTACGGTTCCAAAGCCCTCCCGGTAGCTCGGCAAGCACAGAATGTCAGCAATCGCCATGTATGCCTCAGGGCGCTCGGTATAACCAATGATGTGGGCGTCCGCGTGCCGCGTAATTTCCTCGCGGGTGATGCTGCCAGGCATGCCTCCGTCGTCATCAAACTGCCCAACAATGAGCAAATGGGCGGTGCTGCCCTGTCGCTTGACGCCTGCAAACGCCTGCATCAGTTCGCGAATCCCTTTTTCAGCGGTAATTCGCCCAACAAATAAGAGCACGGGTATGTGTGCGCCAATTCCCAGGGATTGACGCAATGCAACGCAACTTTCTGCTGAAAAGCGCGCCCGACTGAAGCGATCAACATCAACGCCCGCCAGCGACCCTGCACCAATTACCTTGAGCTTGCCAGGCGGCAACAATCCCTCGGCCAGCAGGAACTCCCGCTGACTCGGGCTGTCAGCGTAGCAGACCGTGTTCAACAGCCCAATCAGGCGGTCACAGCCGCGCACCAACCAGCGCTTGAAGCCACGCATATTCACCCAGGGTTGCCCAGTGAAGGTGTGCACACGCACCGGAACTCCGGCCAGATAGGCAGCTAGCGCCGTGAGCAATCCGGCCTTTGGCGTGGACGAATGCGCGATCTGTGTGCGCGTGCGTTTGAAAAAGAAAAACAGACGCAACAGGGCAAGCAGGTCTTTGAACGGAGAAAGCGAACGCGGAATCTCGATAGCCGTCCAATGCGCACCGGCGATCGGGTTTCGGCCCCGTAATTCCGGACCGTCGCTGCTGACAATAGTGACAGCAGCCCCTTGAGCGACCAGGGCTTCGACCTGGGCTGCCAACTGCGCAATGATGAAGAAAGGTACGGTCGAAATTCTGGCGATCCGGACACCTTCCAAAAGAAGGGGACCTTGCACTACTTCGATCGAGGATGCTTGCGGACTTTTCATGTGCGGGTAACACGGCTGAGGGTGCTTCGGAGCCACCGGCGCACAAACTTCAAAAATGAGAACGCAATGAGCGCATAGCTGGTCAAACTGGAAACATAACCGTCCCGGCAGATGCGCCTGTAGGTGTCCATAACACCCTTCTCCATCTTCCACAGGTTCGCAGTCAGCCCGCCGGCGCCATATTCAGCCTTGTATGAATAGGCCAAAGGCAAGTCCATTGCATAGGCAGGCATGCCGCTCAATACGATTGTCAACCAGAGCAAATAGTCTTCAGCGCTGCGCTTGACCGGATCAAAACGAAATGCAATGTCTCGGCGCAACATGACGGTGCGCGTAGGGAAGCAGTTGCGCAACAAAAGATTGAAACCACTCACACGCCGCGCAATGGGTGTCCGGGTTAATGCTTGTGGCCGATCACCGGAAAGCAAATGCACCGATAGCCCCGAACATAGGACCGCATCTGGATGTGCCTGCATCCAGTTGGTCTGGATCTCAATCTTGGCTGGATGCCAACTGTCATCTGCATCCAGAAATGCCAGATAGTCTCCTGTAGCGAGCGCCCAGCCAGCATTTCGTGCAGCTCCGGGGCCGACATTCTTCTCCAGGGCCAAAATCTGTATGGCTAAGGCTTTATGTAAGTCCTGCAAGGTATGCAATTCTGCCAGCGTCGCACCGCCATCGTCGCTGCAGTCTTCGACCAGAATGACCTCATTCACGGAACGAGTCTGCTGGCTGACCGAAGACAGCGCACGCCCGATGGTATCTGCGCAGCGATAGCAAGGAATAATGACGCTGATTCTCGGATCCATCAGCTTGCCCAATAGAACAAACGCCCAGGCCACCCGGATGCGGTATACGTCTTTGCGCCTGCGACCCGCCAGCTCAGCTCAAATAGGAAGCGTCGCGCCGCCCTGGGACCCCGGTCTTTACCCCACACCGCAACAAAGGGCCAAAGTAATAGTTTGCGCAATAGTGCCAGACCAGGACCGACACGATGCCGTTTGGCGAAAGCTTCAAACGCTTCCATATCTACCCGTTCGGCAGAGGCGGTTGCTGGTGCATTTCC
>CAIQEX010000104.1 GCA_903870955.1 uncultured beta proteobacterium | reverse complement strand
GTGCAGCGCCTGCTGGTGGAAGGTCACTCCAAACGCGACGAAGCCGAACTGATGGGACGCACCGAGTGCAACCGTGTTGTCAATTTTGTTGGTGACACGACGTTGATTGGACAGATGGTCGATGTCAGGATAAGCGAAACACGGCCCTACACGCTGCGCGGCGAACTGCTGAGCTAGTGCAAGGTTTCAGAAGGGCATTTTCGGCATGCCTTTCATGCCGCCCATGCGCTTCATCATCTTCATCATGCCGCCGCCCTTCATCTTTTTCATCATGTCCTGCATCTGCTCAAATTCCTTGAGCATGCGATTCACTTCCTGAACGTGCACGCCAGCGCCGGCAGCAATGCGGCGCTTGCGCGTGGCCTTGATGAGCTCGGGTTTGCGGCGTTCCAGGGGCGTCATGCTGTGGATGATGCCCTCCTTGCGTTTGATGTCCTTTTCTGCCTTGTCCATGTCGACCTGACCGGCCTTTGCCGCCATCGCGGCCGGTAGTTTGTCCATCAGGCTGGAGAGGCCCCCCATCTGCTTCATTTGTTGAATCTGGGCCAGGAAATCATTTAAATCAAAGTTGGCACCACTCTTGACCTTGGCAGCCAGCTTTTGGGCCGCCTCCATATTGACGCCGGAGGTCACTTGCTCGACCAGGGCCACGATATCGCCCATGCCCAGAATGCGCCCTGCGTGGCGCTGGGCATCGAACACTTCCAGTCCATCCAGTTTTTCGCTGGTGCCTGCGAACTTGATGGGCGCACCGGTGATCTGACGCACCGACAATGCCGCACCGCCACGCGAATCGCCATCGGTCTTGGTCAGAATAATGCCGGTCAGAGGCAGCGCTTCCTTGAACGCTTTGGCCGTGTTAACCGCGTCCTGGCCCTGCATGGCGTCCACGACAAACAAGGTTTCAACCGGATTCAAGGCCGCATGCAACTGCTTGATTTCCAGCATCAGGGCTTCGTCAATGGCCAAACGACCCGCAGTGTCCACCAGCAACACGTCAAAGAAATGCTTTTTGGCGTAATCCAGCGCTGCCAAACCAATATCCACGGGCTTTTGATCGGGTGTGCTGGGGAACCACTCCGCGCCGGCCTGGGCCGTGACGGTCTTCAACTGCTCAATAGCAGCTGGGCGGTAGACGTCACCCGAGACCGTCAACACCTTCTTTTTGCGCTTTTCAATCAGGTGTTTGGCCAGCTTGCCGGTGGTGGTGGTTTTGCCTGCTCCCTGCAGGCCTGCCATCAGAATGACCGCCGGTGGTTGCGCTGCCAGATTGATATCGCTCACGCCCTCACCCATGGTGGTGGCCAACTCACGATTCACGATGCCAACCAGCACCTGACCCGGTTGCAATGAACCCAGCACCTCTTCGCCCAGGGCCTTTTCCTTGACGCGTGCGATGAAATCGCGCACCACCGGCAACGCCACATCGGCCTCCAGCATCGCCATGCGCACCTCACGCAGCATGTCAGTCACATTGCTTTCAGTAATGCGTGCCTGGCCTCTAAGTTCCTTGACGAGGCGGCTGAGTTTGTCGGTAAGAGCGGAGGCCATAGTGAGAAATGTCCGGTGTTCGGAACCTGGTTTGAGCGCCAGTCAAAGCTGGCGGAATGCAAAACGCTAAACTGTGCACATGATTTTAGCCAGTGCGACCCCTCTCCCGCTGATTCTCTCGGCCACCGCAGCTTTGGCCTATGTTGTGCCAGCCATGCTGCTGCACCGCATCAGTGTGCGCACCGCCCACATTTGGGTAGGTATTGCCTGGGTGTTACAGGGCACATTGCTGGCATGGGGCCTGCTGGGCGAACCGCCGCATTTCGGCTTTGCGCCCGCGCTTTCCGTGACGGCTTGGTTGGTGGCAGCGGTGTATGCCGTGGAAAGTCTGATATATCCCCAACTTCCCACGCGCTGGACTCTGAGCACGATCGGTGCCATTGCAGTCATGCTGGCCTACATTTTCCCTGGCAGCGTCATGGCTCCGAGCACCTCGATCTGGCTTCCCATCCATCTGGCCTTTGGCATTGCCTGCTATGGGCTGTTCGGTATGGCAGTAGTCCATGCATGGTTTATGAACCTGGCAGAAAAGCGCATTCGCCTGGGCAAAGATTCCCATAGCGGCCTGCCTTTGCTAACGCTGGAGCGTTTGACTTACCGCTTCGTCGGTGCCGGTTTTGTGCTGCTCACGGCCACCTTGATCGTCGGTATGTTGTTTGGCGAAGTGGTGTACGGACACGCGTGGCGCTGGGATCACAAAACCGTGTTCTCGGTTCTGTCCTGGCTCACCTTTACGGTTTTGCTGACAGGTCGCGTCGGCTTTGGCTGGCGTGGCAAGCGGGCCACCAACTTCCTGTATCTGGGCTCGGGTCTGTTGCTGTTGGCCTACGTCGGCTCGCGCTTTGTGATGGAAATCATTCTGGGCCGGGCTCCATGAAATTTTTGCTGCTGTTCTTCATTTTCATGGTGTTGTTGTGGCAATGGCGCCATGCCAGAGAACAGAAGGTGAAAATGGCCGCCCGCAAAGACACACCCGCTGCGGGAGCCATCGAGATGGTGAAGTGCGCACATTGCGCGATACACCTGCCATCGACTGACGCAATCAGAGGTAGCAAGGGTCTCTATTGCAGTGCGCAGCACCGTCAAGCGCGGGAGCCCTGATGTCACCCCGGCCGCCCGAACGCTCCTGGTTCGACCTGGCAGCACCTTGGGCAGCGGAATTTCACGCCGACGACACGCGCGAGTTTTCGCGTATCTGGCAGGGCTTCATGACGGCCCGCTTCACGCTTGGCCTGGTGTTAATGGCTATGCAAGTGACTTTGTTTGCCTCTGGCACGTCGCACAGCCTCTGGCTGGTATCAATCAGTCTGGCGTATTTTGGCAGCACACTGACCACAGGACTTTTCGGAAAACCGTTGCTCCTGGGGGACAACTTCAACCGCCATTGGATACGTCTGGTCGGAGTGGATGTGCTGGCCTTCTCGTCTTTGCAGGTTCTTCAAGCCAGCCAGGTGAACTACACACCCCTCTTTGCGCTGCCGATTTTGTTGGCCTCGGTTCTGGGTTCATTGCGCCTGGCTTTGGGCACCGCCGCCGGCGTGACCATGCTGTTGCTAGGCAGCACGTGGTTGACCATAGTGGCCAATGGCACCGAAGCCACCCTTTCGTTGCTACAGGCTGCGCTGACCAGCGTCGGCTATTTCGCTATTGCTTTATTGGCCAACCAACTGTCCAGCCGCTTGTCGAGCGAGGGCTTGCGCGCGCGCGCCAGCCAGGCTGCCGTCAATTTGCAACGCCAAGTCAATGAACTGGTCATCGGATCGCTTCCGGATGGCGTGCTGATCGTCGATAGCCTCGGGGCAATCCGTGCCGCCAACCCCACCGCCCTGAAGTTGTTGGCCTCCACGCAGGAACAGCTTAAAAACCTGACCGACCTGCGTTTGGAGCCCGGTTGGTCGCCATTGCTTGAATTGACAAACGCCAGCTTCGCGCGTGGTCTGGGTCAGGAAAGCGATGTGACGATTCATCACGAAGGTCAGGGCCCGCTGCGCCTGCATGTCAGCACGCGCCCGACCAATCCCCAGGACTTGGGCGGAGAGAGCTTATGTGTGCTATTTTTGCAGGATCAACGGGAGCTTGAAGCACGCATGCGCACTGAAAAACTAGCCAGCATGGGCCGCATGTCTACGGCTGTGGCACATGAAATCCGCAACCCGCTGGCGGCGATTTCCCAGGCCAACGCACTATTGGATGAAGACCTGAGCGATCCGCGCCACAAGAAGCTGACCCAAATGGTTGGGCAGAATGCGCAACGCTTGGCAAAAATCGTCGATGACATCCTTGAGGCATCGCGTGCGCAACCGCAGGACGGCGGCTTGATCGACTTGAAAATCAACCTCAACGAAACGGTGAACCGGATTTGCCGTGACTGGAGCGCTCAAAACCAATGCGAGCTGCGTCTGCAATGTTTTCTCAGTGGGCAGGCCATCACGGTTCAATTTGAAGGCGATCATTTACGCCGTGTTCTGGTCAACCTTTTGGATAACGCCCGGCGCTTCGCCTCAGACCGGCCCGGTGGCATCCAGGTCCAAACAATAGGTCAACACCCACTGCACGCCACCTTGCGGGTATGGAGCGAGGGCATGCCCATGGACCAAACCGTGGAGCGTCATTTATTTGAGCCGTTTTTCTCATCGGAGAGCCGCTCCAGCGGGTTGGGACTTTATATTTGCCGGCAGTTATGCGAGGGACATAGGGCCAGCATCGGCTACCAGCGGAGTTGGCGTGAGGTGGCCGGCCAAAAAGTGGAGGGCAATGAATTTTCTGTTTCCTTTGTGCGCATAGCCGACTCCCCAGCGGATGAACCGCAAAGCTCCAATCCTTCGCCATGGCCCATCACCACGTTTTAAGCGATATTCAGGTTCTGGTCATCGATGACGAACCGGACCTGCGCACCCTGTATGAGTTGACCCTGCTGCGGGAAGGCTATCAAGTCGATGCCGCGGCAACCATAGAGGAGGCCTGGGACCTGCTCAATGCAAAGCGCTTTGACCTGGTGATTACGGACATGCGCTTACCCGATGGCTCTGGCATTGATCTGTTAAAGGGCGTGCGGGCTCAACAGCGCCGCGAACGCTGCATTGTGATCACGGCCTACGGCTCCGCCGAAAACGCCGTGGAATCTCTCAAAGCCGGGGCCTTTGACTATCTGACCAAGCCTGTCGACCTCAAGCAGTTCAGAGCACTTGTGGCAGCGGCCACACAGGGTGGTCAGACAGGCTTCGGCGACATAAGCAGCAGCGCGCCAGTACCGTTGGTGCAAGCCAGCAGCGCAAAATCCAGCAAAGGTGCAGAGGCCCTGGCGCGTATGGCGGGCGACTCACTCGCCATGCGCACGGTACGCGAACGCATTGTTAAAGTGGCTCGCAGCATGGCGCCCGTGATGGTGCGCGGCGAATCGGGCACAGGCAAGGAGTTGGTAGCCATCGCCTTGCATGCCAATAGCCACCGCAAAGATGGCCCCTGGGTGGCAGTGAACTGTGGTGCCATACCCGAAAACCTGCTCGAAGCCGAATTTTTCGGCTCGAAAAAAGGTGCTTACACCGGTTCGTCCCATGACCGCGAAGGCTTCTTCCAGGGTGCCCATGGCGGCACGCTTTTTCTGGACGAAATTGGAGACCTGCCTTTGGCTATGCAGGCCAAACTGTTGCGCGCAATACAGGAGCGTTGCATTCGCCCTCTGGGCGCAAACCAGGAGGAAATGGTGGATGTGCGCGTGGTCAGTGCCACGCACAAGGACCTCGGTGCGGAAGTTGCCGCGGGACGCTTCCGGCAGGATCTGTTTTATCGCCTGAATGTCATCGATATTGATATTCCGCCACTTCGCGAGCGCCCCGAGGATCTGCCCGCACTCTGCGACGCCTTGTTGGCACGCATTGCGAAAGAATCCAACACCCCTGTTCGCCACGTCGCAGCGACAACCATTGCGCGTCTGGCCAGACTGCCTTTGAAGGGAAATGTGCGCGAACTGGAGAACATTCTGCACCGCGCCTTGGCCCTGTCGGATGACCCGGTGCTGGATCTATCGGAGATAGGTTCCGTCGGGTTGACAAGCACGGCGGCGCGGCTCGATTCCAGTGTCCCGTCTGCTGAAGCGTCGCCCTTGACCAAAAATGCTTTACCGGACGATCTCCAAGGCTATCTGGACGATAAGGAGCGACAAATATTGGTGCGTGCGTTGCGCGAGACCGGTTTTAACCGAACGCTTGCTGCAAAGCTCCTCGGCCTCACCTTGCGCCAAATCCGCTACCGTATTGCCCGCCTCAAGATCGACGCACCCGAGATACACAGCGAGGACGGCGATGATTGATGGCCAACCTGCTACGCCAGACCCCGTCTGGCGTGAGGGTTGGTATACCTTTGCACGGGCCTGTGCGTCACCCAACTTTGGTCCACGCCCGCTCGATTGCGCAGTAGACCTGTTGGTGCTGCATTCGATCAGTTTGCCGCCCGGAAAATTCGGCGGGGACGCAGTGCGGCAATTGTTTACCAACCAATTGGACTGGGACGCCCATCCCTACTTCAAACAGATTGAAGGTTTGCAAGTCTCTGCCCACTTCTTCATTCAGCGCGGCGGAGAATTGTGGCAATTTGTAAGTTGTGACCAACGTGCCTGGCACGCTGGCAGATCTTCCCATCGGGGTCGGGACAACTGCAATGATTTCTCCATTGGCATTGAGTTGGAGGGGCTGGAGGGTGCGCATTTCGAGGCGGCCCAGTACGACACGCTGTGTGCCTTGCTGCCGGCCATCCTTTTGCAATATCCGATTCAGCACATCGCGGGGCACGAGCACATCGCAGCCGGTCGAAAGAACGATCCCGGCGTGGGTTTCGACTGGAATTTTTTGCAACGATGTGTGGGCCTGGGCAGTCAGAGCTATCCGGATAGCCTGAAAAACGATCTGGACTAAAGCCTTATTTGACGCGCGTTGCAACGCAAAAAGCGCCGCAAACCCGCACCAATACAGCGTTCCCATCACGGCACCCGCATGCCGCTTGGTTGAGGCACCGAACGCGCGCGTTTCGCCTCCCAAATTGTCGCTAAAAACAACTTTTTTGGACTTTGAATCCAAAGCGACAAATACCTTGAGTACACTACCGGTAGTGGCTTGCAACCACATGAGACCCCAGATATAGTGTGCCTTGTTCAATTCAACCAACAGGGATCGCACGCATAGCAAGGTCTTCCCGGCTTGATAGAACCCAAACAAAAATACTGACTAAGAAGAGGAACCATGCAATCTTTTGTATCCCCAACTGCCACGCAACCCCTTGGATTTTTGAGCAATCCCAATGTGGGTGATTTTTCCAATGCCCAAGCCAATCCACTGGCGCACTACCAGATCATTCGCCGCAACGGCGCGGTGGTTTCCTTTGAGCCCCACAAAATTGCGGTGGCCATGATGAAGGCTTTTTTGGCGGTGCATGGAACGCAGGGCGCTGCATCGGCCAGCGTGCGCGAGACCGTTGACGAGTTGACGCAGCAGGTGATTCGTGCCTTGGTGCGTTCACGCCCGGCCGGTGGCACATTCCATATTGAAGATGTGCAGGACCAGGTAGAGCTCTGTTTGATGCGCAGCAGTCACCACGAAATTGCGCGTTCCTATGTCTTGTATCGCGAGCGGCGCACGCAGGAACGGGCAAAACAGGTTGAACTGGCCAAACCAGCTGCCCCGGTAATTCATGTACTGGAAGCGGGCGAACGCATCGCACTGGATTTGGACAAACTGCAATCGCGCATTGAGAACGCCTGCGCTGGTCTGGGTGCCGACGTCAAGGCAGACCCCATCGTCGCAGAAACCATGCGTAACCTGTACGACGGCGTGCCCATGGACGAGGTCTACAAAGCTTCCATACTGGCGGCCCGCACGCTCATTGAAAAAGACCCGGATTACACCTACGCCACCGCGCGCTTGCTGTTTCACACGATTTCGCGCGAGGTACTAGGCCGCGACGTGGCGCAAGCCGACATGGCTGAGGCCTATGCCGATTACTTCCCCGGCTTTATCAAGAAGGGGGTGGACGCCGAGCGGCTTGACGAGAAACTGTTGCAGTTCGACCTCAAGCGCCTGGGCGCCGCGCTTAAGGCCGAACGCGACCTGCAATTCGACTACTTGGGCCTGCAAACCCTGTATGACCGCTACTTTCTGCACATTGGCAAGCAGCGGATTGAATTGCCGCAAGCCTTCTTCATGCGCGTGGCCATGGGACTGGCGCTCAACGAGATTGACCGTGAGTCGCGCGCCATCGAGTTCTACGAAGTGCTCTCTTCGTTTGACTTCATGTCCAGCACACCCACGTTGTTCAATGCGGGTACGCTGCGCTCCCAACTCTCGAGTTGCTATCTGACCACCGTGCCCGACGATCTGGACGGCATTTACGAGTCGATCAAGGAAAATGCCCTGCTCTCCAAGTTCGCCGGCGGCCTGGGCAATGACTGGACGCGGGTGCGGGCGCTGGGAAGCCACATCAAGGGCACCAATGGCGAGTCCCAAGGTGTGGTGCCATTCCTCAAAGTGGTCAACGACACCGCGGTCGCCGTGAACCAGGGCGGCAAGCGCAAAGGCGCTGTTTGCACCTACCTCGAAACCTGGCACCTGGACATTGAAGAGTTCCTGGAGTTGCGTAAAAACACCGGTGATGACCGTCGCCGCACGCACGACATGAACACCGCCAACTGGGTGCCTGACTTATTCATGCGCCGCGTCATGGAAAAGGGCAACTGGACGCTGTTCTCACCCTCGAATGTGCCCGACCTGCATGACCTGTTTGGTGCTGATTTCGAGAAGGCCTACGTGGCCTATGAAGCGCAAGCCGCCCGTGGCGAGATCACCCCGACCCGCACGGTGCCGGCGTCCGACTTGTGGCGCAAGATGCTGACGATGCTGTTCGAGACCGGTCACCCCTGGATCACGTTCAAGGATGCCTGCAACGTACGCTCGCCCCAACAACATGCCGGCGTGGTGCACTCCTCGAATCTGTGTACCGAAATCACACTCAACACGTCGGACACAGAAACAGCCGTTTGCAACTTAGGCTCAGTCAACCTGCTGCACCACCTGAAAGACGGAGAGAACGGTAAGACTCTGGACCATGACAAGCTCAAACGCACCATCACCACAGCCATGCGCATGCTGGACAACGTCATCGACATCAACTACTACGCTGTCAAGAAGGCGCGCGACTCCAACCTGCGGCACCGCCCGGTCGGCTTGGGTGTAATGGCCTTCCAGGACAGTCTGTACAGCCTGCGCATTCCCTACTCCAGTGATGCTGCCGTGCAGTTTGCCGACACCTCCATGGAAGCTATTTGCTACTACGCCTATTGGGCCTCCACAGAGTTGGCACGTGAACGGGGGAAATATTCCAGCTATAAAGGTTCGCTCTGGGACAAGGGTGTGATGCCTCTGGACACCCTGGACATGCTGGCATCTGCGCGCGGTGGCTATGTCGAAGTGGATCGCTCGGCCACACTGGACTGGGATGCATTGCGCAAGAAAATTGCCCAGGACGGCATGCGCAACAGCAACTGCGTGGCCATCGCACCGACCGCCACCATCTCCAACATCATTGGGGTCGATGCTTCTATCGAACCCTGCTTCGGCAATCTGTCGGTGAAGTCCAATCTGTCCGGCGAGTTCACCGTGATCAACAGCTACCTGGTGCGTGACCTCAAACGTCTCGGACTGTGGGACGACGTGATGGTGATGGACCTGAAACACTTTGACGGTTCACTGCAGCCAATCGACCGCGTGCCACAGGAAATCAAACAACTCTATGCCACCGCCTTCGAGGTGGAGACACAGTGGTTGGTCGAAGCCGCAGCGCGGCGCCAGAAGTGGATTGATCAAGCCCAGTCGCTGAATATATATATGGCCGGCGCCTCGGGCAAGAAGCTCGACGAGACCTACAAGCTCGCGTGGTTGCGTGGTCTCAAGACCACCTACTATCTGCGCACGATGTCTGCCACGCATGCCGAGAAATCCACTGTCACTGCCGGACGTCTGAACGCTGTTTCCTCGGGCAAGGAGGGAGGCGGTTCGATGAAGATGTCGAGCGCCATGGAAGCCGCCGCTGCTGCCGCGAATGCGCAGATGGCGTTGTCTGAAAACGCGGCTACCGATATACGTTTTTGCGGCGTCGATGACCCGACTTGCGAGTCGTGCCAGTGATCGTTTTGCATCGCACGACCCGCACTGTGCGATGCATATCAACAACACTATCAACAGTGAAATGCATGAGCCCTTTTCATTTCATTTCACTGCTCTCATAATCCGCTGATTGGAAACACCTATGTTGACCTGGGACGAAGAAGTCAAGCCCTCATTGCAAACAAATTTCACACGTACGGCGCAGCAATCTGCGCCGCTGACGCAAGAAATTGCTTCCCCTGAATTACGTACTTTGGACGATGGTGCCCGCGTTGCAGTGGCTCCATCCCAATCGCCCATCAAGCCATTACTCGCCGAAGCCGCGCGCCGTGTGCGTGCATCGGACAAGCGCATCATCAACGGTCAAACCGATGTGAATCAGTTGGTTCCATTCAAGTACAAATGGGCATGGGAAAAATACCTCGCCAGTTGTGCCAACCACTGGATGCCACAAGAGGTCAACATGACCCGCGACATCGCGTTGTGGAAAGATCCAAAAGGACTGACCGAAGACGAGCGTCGCATTGTCAAACGCAACCTCGGTTTCTTCGTCACGGCCGACTCGCTGGCAGCCAACAACATTGTTCTGGGAACATACCGCCACATCACCGCGCCCGAGTGCCGCCAGTTCCTGCTACGACAAGCCTTTGAAGAGGCCATTCATACGCACGCGTATCAGTACATCGTGGAGTCGTTGGGACTCGACGAGGGCGAGATATTCAATGCCTATAACGAAGTCAAATCGATTCGCGACAAGGACGAGTTTCTGATTCCGTTTATCGAAGCCATCATGGATCCCAACTTCCATACGGGAACCTTGGAGACCGACCAGACTTTGTTGAAGAGTCTGATTGTGTTTGCCTGCCTGATGGAGGGGCTCTTCTTCTATGTTGGATTCACGCAGATTCTGGCGTTGGGTCGGCAAAACAAAATGACCGGCGCAGCCGAACAGTACCAGTACATCTTGCGTGACGAGTCGATGCACTGCAACTTTGGCATCGACCTGATCAATCAGTTGAAGGCTGAAAATCCCCAACTTTGGACGCCCGAATTCAAAGAAGAAATCAAGACTCTGTTCGAGAAAGCCACCGAATTGGAATACCGCTATGCCGAAGACACCATGCCGCGCGGCGTGCTGGGCATGAATGCGTCCATGTTCAAAGGCTACTTGCGTTATATCGCCAACCGACGCGCCACCCAGATTGGCTTGGAGCCCTTGTTCCCCAATGAAGAAAATCCATTTCCCTGGATGAGCGAGATGATCGACCTGAAGAAAGAGCGCAACTTTTTTGAGACCCGCGTGATTGAGTACCAGTCTGGCGGCGCACTTTCCTGGGATTAAAACCGCACCATGTTTTTTAGAATTTCACATCTGCACAACTCGCTCCAAGAAGCGCGTGTGGAGGTGTGTCACCGCGTTCATGCCGCTGGGACACTGCCCAACGATATGAATCGCTTCTTGCATTCCAACTCGCAAGAAGTGCTCTTTGTTATCTGATCAAGGAGAATACTATGGCAACTGCAAAAAAACCGGCCGCAAAAAAGGCCGCTCCCGCGAAGAAAGCCGCTGCTCCCAAAGTAGCAGCTAAGAAAGCCGCTCCGGCCAAGAAGGCAGCCGCTCCGGCTAAAAAGGTAGCCGCCAAGAAGGCCGCACCGGCCAAAAAGGCAGCTCCGGCCAAGAAGGCAGCCGC